>NZ_LNDC01000011.1 GCF_001870905.1 Geitlerinema sp. PCC 9228 | reverse complement strand
AATGGGGCTAAAGCCCCACGAGGCGCTTTTCCTCCCCGCGCTAAAGCGACGGGGATTCCAAGCTACCGAAAGTTTTACTTGAACGCAACCAGAAGGGGGGCAATCTTATGAACACGATGGTTTGTCAATCCGTCACCGTAGGCGAGCAAGCTTCTACAGCTATTGAGAAAGCTTTTCAAAAAGCCACCAAATACGAGCAACAGGTTCTCAAAGACAAAGACCCGGAATACCTACACCAAATGCGGGTGGGAATGCGCCGATTGCGTTCGATTATTCGTACTTTAGCGGTGGCCTTGGAATTGCCAACCGCCGCCAGCGATAAAAAAATCGGTAAAGTAGCCCGCCGTTTGGGAACTTTACGAGATTTGGACGTATTGATGGCCGATTTGTCCGAAAATTACCTCGCCTATCTACCCACCAAAGAACAAAAACAGCTGCAAAAGAGCCTACAGTTGCTAGAGGAAGAACGTCAAGATGCTCTCGCAGAAGTGCGTTCCACCCTCAAAAGTAAGCGCTACCTGCAAATGAAACAGCAGCTGCAAGAGTGGCTGGCCCATCCCCAGTACCGCAGCATTGCTGATATGCCCTTGCAGTCGGTTTTGCCAGATTTGCTAGGACCAACCGTCAGCCAGCTTTTCCTGCATCCCGGTTGGTGGGTTGGGGTTCGCTACAGCGACGGCACCTGGTTGCCAGATCGAGATTTATCCCCAGAAGGCATCGAAGGTCTGTACGCCGAGCAGGGGGAATGCCTCCACGACTTACGCAAGCAGGTGAAGCGGGTTCGCTACCAACTGAGTTTGTGTGCCTATCCCGAAGATGCCTACAAAGATGTGGTCCAGGAAATGAAACAAATTCAGGATGTTTTGGGGGCCATGCAAGATTCGTTGGTGTTAGAGCAAGTGTTAACCCAACGCCACCATCGCAACTGGCAAAAATCTATGCCAGTTCTCAGCGATCGCTTGCAACAAGTTCGCCAACAGTACTGGCAGCAGTGGCAGAATTGGCAGCAACGGTACCTACTGCCGCAAGTGCGCCAACAACTACGCGAACGCATTATCGGCGCTCGCACGCTAGCCGAGAGCGAGGCTTCAGAAGAGGAAGCAGCAGAATCTGCTGGGAAAGATAGCTATTCCCAAATTGCCCAAATCCATGCCTCGTTGGTAGATAGCAGTTCCGCCAACCACTAAAAGCAGCTTGCGTTCAAGGAATTTTAAGCAGATGATTACCTTTTCTTTACCTATGTAAACCATATTTGTATTAATCTGAATCCAGGTAACCGCAGTAGCCAGCTATCATGCGGCTGGTTTGGATAGGCATGCCAACCATTTTCGAGAGCATTTTAGAAACCAAGCGCTGCGATTCTCATTCTGAGACGCTTCGCGATCGCATAGGGGAGCGTCGCCTGCTTTTTTACGAGAAAGGGCAAGCGATTGAAACCAAAATCCACGGTATCTGGCAGGTATGCAAGGGGTACGTGCAGGTAAGCACTCTCTATCCAAGTGGGGAAGAAGGCTTGGTAGGTTGGGTAGGTCCATCCATGTGTTTTGGGTCTTGGTTGACTTCACTGCAAACCTATCAAGCGAAAGCGCAATCGGACGTTTATCTAACCTGGTATCCCATGGCCGAGATCGAATCCTCGCCAACGCTGGCACAGCAGCTACTACCGCAAATGAACCGGCGGTTGCGCCAAGTGGAAGCATTGCTGGCGATCGCGGGGCAGCGTCGAGTGGAAGCGCGACTGCAACAGCTTTTGCAACTGCTCAAACAAGAAATGGGAGAAACCACTCCCCAAGGAACCCGCATTGGCATTCGCCTAACCCACCAAGAAATCGCCAACGCCATCAGTACGAGCCGCGTGACCATTACCCGTTTGTTAAGCAAATTTCAGAACCAAGGCATTCTCAGCTTCGACGCCCAACGGCACATTATTTTGAAAAAGCATCTACCTATCGCCCTTGAGGAAGGGTCCCTGCTTAAACCCAGTCAAGTTCCTCAAGTCCATTAAAAAACCACGCGATGTGTTGCCCGTCATATTCCCCGTTTCCCGGCGGGGAATCGTTTTTTGGGCAAGTTCTACCCAATCTGATGTACATAAACCCACAAAAATTTAGGGGTAGCGCCCCCGTGCCTACCCCTGCAAGCTCCCGTCTTTTTTCGTCAGTTTGCTAAAATGAAACGGCAATTGCGTCCTTAACTTCGCATGCGTCGCCAATGAAAGACCAATCGGGAACCTCTCCATGTCAGAGATCGATTTCGCATTTCAACCAGCTTTAGAACAAGCCAAACGCATCCGGCAGAAAGAACTTTCTCCCCTGGAACTTCTGGATTTTTATTTAGAAAGAATTGAACGATACGACAGCAGGGTGGGTAGCTATTTTACAGTCATGCCAGAACTAGCACGTCGGGATGCCCAAGCCAAAACCGAACAACTGGCAGCCACCAACGACCCAGCTTCCCTGCCACCTTTTTTCGGGGTTCCTCTACCCATTAAAGATTTAAATGCCGTCGCGCAAATGCCCTGTTCCGCTGGTGTGGCAGCTTTGCGCGACCAGATACCTGAGTACGAAGATGGCATGGTGACTAAACTCCGGCAAGCGGGTTTTGTTTTGCTGGGGAAAACCGCTACTTCCCAACTGGGTTCAATGCCTTATACGGAACCCAATGGCTTTCCCCCTACACGCAATCCTTGGCATTTAGAGCATACCCCAGGTGGTTCCAGCGGTGGTGCAGCAGCGGCGGTGGCAGCGGGATTGTCGCCGGTGGCACAAGGGTCCGACGGGGGAGGTTCTATCCGCATTCCCTCGGCTTGTTGCGGTTTGCTGGGGATTAAACCTTCTCGCGGTCGGATTTCTTCGGCACCAGTGGGCGATCGCTTGCACGGTATGGCGACGGATGGTCCCATTGCCCGTACGGTGGCGGATGCGGCAGCAATGTTGGATGCCATGTCGGGATATATTTGGGGAGACCCCTACTGGTTGGGCCAACCCAATCCTTCTTTTTGGGAAGCAACCCACCAAGCCACCGGTTCTCTGCGAATTGCCTACGCTACGTCGATGCCGGGATTGCCACCTGCCAGCGACATCGCCAAACAAGCGGTTTTGGATACGACACAACGCCTGTGCGAACTCGGTCACGAAGCTACGGAAGCCTGTCCGGATTTTCAAGGGTTGGTGGAACCGTTTACTACCATTTTTGCCGCTGCTGTGTCTTCTGCTGGGATGGCCAAGTCGGCGTTGGAACCCATTAACCGCATGTTGGCTGAAAAAGGCGAGCAAATTTCCGCCGGCGAGTATTTGCAATCTATTCGCCAGTTACAAATTCTGGCACGGCAGATTGTGGGGTTTTTCCAAGATGTGGATGTGTTGGTGTTGCCCGTGCTGTTGCATCCCCCCATTCGCGTTGGCGAGTGGTCGCAGTTGCCTTTGGAAGAAATTTTGGATCGGATTACTCGTTGGATTGCCCCCTGTCCGCCTTTTAATGCTACCGGACAACCCGCGATCGCGCTGCCTGCCGGATTTGATGGCAATGGCTTGCCGGTGAGCGTGCAGTTGGTGGGCAAACCAGCCGCAGAAGCAACGTTAATTGCGGTGGCTTCCCAGCTCGAAGCTGCCTATCCCTGGTACCAGTACTATCCGGAGGCGTTTGCGGGGTGATGCCTTCGTCGGGGGCGGTTTTCCCCCATGCCGGTGCGGTGGTTTTTGAGCAAAGATGGAAGTGGATCTGCACCATCGTTTGAGGTGGAAGGAACTATGCAACAGAAACCCCTGCGCGTCCTCATTCCTTTTTTTTTGGTGGTTGTGTTTATTGCTTTTGGCGATCGCTTTTTGCCGGAACCGCTCAAAAGTGCCAGTGCCAATACCCGCCAAACCCTCAATCAAGTGATGATGGGGTTGGTGCCGAACAACTGGAAACCCGGTGTCGATCCCAACGAAAGTGCGGAAGAAGCTTTTGAAAAGCTGGATGAAGAGAAAAAGAAATAGGCTTGGTTCTCACAGGGTTGACATTTTTTGTTTTTGGGAATAAAATGAATATATACATAGGGTGGTGGAAATCGCCATAAAAAAGGGGAGGTTGATGGGGACGCCTTTACCCAAACATCTAGGCTGCGCAAAAATAGGATTTGTTGGTATAAAATATTGACAAAGTAGCAACCAAATGCCTCCTCTCGTTTCTTGCCAGCCATATATCTTCTACAATTTCTAACAGATAGGGGCACTTCGCAAAGCGCCCCTACAAAACCCCCAAATAATTTCTTGCAGACCTTTTAGAAAAGGGTATGAGAAAGGGGGCTTGAGATTTCTACAATTTTGCCGGAATTTGTAGATTGGAAAGGAAAGGTGCGGCGACTCGGGTCCTATCGTTTTTTCAGCCAGCTAAACATAGCCCGCAAATCCTTGCCAACTTCCTCGACAGGGTGTTCTGCTTCTTTGCGGCGCATGGAAGTAAGCACCGGACGGCCGGCTTGGTTTTCCAATACAAACTCCCGAGCAAACTCGCCCGACTGAATTTCCTGCAAAATGCGTTTCATTTCCGCGCGGGTTTGGTCGTTGACGATGCGAGAACCGCGGGTATAATCGCCAAACTCCGCCGTATTGGAAATGCTGTAGCGCATGTTTGCCAAACCGCCTTCCACCACGAGGTCCACAATCAGCTTCACCTCGTGCAAGCATTCAAAATAAGCTAGTTCCGGCTGATAGCCAGCTGCTACCAAAGTTTCAAAGCCAGATTTAATGAGAGCGCTAAGACCGCCGCAGAGAACCACTTGCTCGCCAAACAAATCGGTTTCCGTTTCCTCACGGAAGCTGGTTTCCAAAATCCCAGCCCGGGTACCGCCAATGCCCTTAGCATAAGCCATAGCGCGATCGCGAGCTTGCCCAGAAGCATCCTGTTGCACCGCAAACAAACAAGGAACTCCTTCCCCTTGTTCGTAGGTACGGCGGACCAAATGCCCCGGACCTTTGGGGGCAACCATCACCACATCCACATCCGCGGGAGGATCGATTTGGCCGAAATGAATATTAAAGCCGTGGGCAAAGGAAAGCACCTGGTTGGAGCTTAAATGGGGAGCAATTTCTTGTTGGTAGATGGTTTTTTGTACCTCATCGGGAAGCAAAACCATAATCCAGTCGGCAGCCTGGGCAGCTTCCGCCACCGAATAAACCGTCAAACCTTCCGCTTCGGCTTTGGCTTTGGACTTGCTACCGGGGTACAAACCCACAACAACATTTACGCCGCTTTCTTTTAAATTGAGGGCGTGGGCGTGACCTTGGGAACCGTAGCCGATAATTGCCACAGTTTTGCCCTTCAGGAGGTCTAAATTGGCATCTGCGTCGTAGTATAGTTGCGCCATGATGGGCGTCTCCTTTGCGATTGCGATAGGGTAGCCTGCAAATTTTCCATTGTATCCCAACTCGCCAGCTAGGAAAAATCCCGCATTTGGCCGCCATTGTGCCCTCGTTTTTGCTCCCCTTTCGATCGCGATCGTTGCCAAAAGCGATCTCGATCGCGATATCGTTCCGGAAAAGAGGGCATTCTAAGAGTAAGAGAAACCTTAGTATAGCACTTTCCCTTCTCGGGGTGCTACGGGCGACAGCAAATCCTAGCGAGGAAACCACCCATGTTTTCGCAACCCAATTTTACAGATCGTTCTTTACAGGAGTCTTTCTACCAAGCACTCATCCTCCACTTTTGCAACGGCTTGGATGTAAGTACGCAAAATCTCCTACAAATTTGCCACTTTGGTTTTGCCCCCGACAGCGAGGGCGAACGAACTTTCTTTATTGTCGCCACCGAACAGGAAGTTGCCAAACAATTGGTAGAGTATACCGATCGAATTATCGAACGTGTCTGCGATCTTATGCCAGGCATTGCCAAAGTAGCCATCTGCTTTCAGCCACCCAACAGCAGTGCTCAAGACTTCGACGCCCAATATATGTTAGGGAAAGTATTTTCCGTCAATTACGAATAATCAAAAATGGGGATACGCTATCGGTATCCCCGTACAGTTCAAACGATCGCCAATTGACACTCTCACGAATAGAATTCGTGAGATTCTCGCTTCATCGGGCCTAGATGGATTCGCTATGCTAACCCATCCCCGGCGACATTGCCCTCGACGAGCATTTTTCCGCCCTGCCCGGACGTACTTGCAACTGCTTTTCTAAATTCTAGCACATCAACTTGATTTTAACGGCGGCTAAAGCCGCACGGGTCGCTTTTCATCCCTGCTTTAAAAGGTCAGGGCTTTCAAGCTCCCGATTCATCCCGGTAAGAAAAGCAGGGAGAAAGAGAATTTCCCCCTACTGAAAGCATGACCACCGGTGGTTGGTTATGCTTTCCTTGCGCCCAGGGAAGCCGAGGCAACGGCCACTTTTTCCTCTTCTTGGGCTTCGGGATTGGCAACCGGCGTATTTTCCTCAGAAGGCGGTACCACCTGAGCAAACTTGGGCAGATATTCCGACCAATTGGCCAGAATCTGCTTCGCCTTGTTGCTGCCCGTCCGTTCGGCGTAAGCAGCAATTAGGTCTTTGAGTTGTTTTTCGCCAGCGGCGGTGCGAACCCGCTGTACCTTCACAATTTCGTGGTTCACCCGTTGTTCAAACGTACCGTCTTCGTCGAGGAAGTAACCAATACCGCCAGTCATACCAGCACCGACGTTGCGTCCTACTTTGCCCAAAGCAACCACAACGCCGCCGGTCATATATTCGCAGCAGTGGTCGCCAGCACCTTCAACGACCGCTCGGGCAAAGGAATTGCGCACTGCAAATCGTTCGCCGGCGATGCCTTTGGCAAACAGGAGGCCACCAGTAGCCCCGTAGAGGCAGGTATTGCCCACGATCGCATTTTGGGCGGGGTCGAAGGTGCTGTTGGGGGGAGGCACAATGCAAATTTCGCCACCGTGCATGCCTTTGCCTACGTAGTCGTTGGCTTCCCCGACCAATTTCAAGGTCATTCCCGGTAAGGTAAAGGCACCAAAGCTTTGACCGGCACTTCCGGTGAAGTTTAAATGAATTTGACCTTCAAAGTTGGTATCGCCGTACTTGCTGGCAATGTATCCCGCCAAGCGACCGCCAACAGAACGGTCGGTATTGAGAATTTTGATGTCTTTGGTGACACTGCTTTGGTTGTCAATGGCTGCCAGAATGTCTTTATCCTGCAACAGTTCGTCGTCCAACACCGGACCGTTGCTGTGGACTGGTTCGTGCTGGGTCCAGGCGCGGGTTTCGTCTTGGGGGAGGTCGGTGAGGCAGTGGAGGTTTAACGCTTCTACTTTGGTCAACTTCGCGCCCTGGCGGGGGGTTAGCAAGTCGGAACGTCCGATGACTTCATCCAGACGGCGATAGCCCAACCGTGCCAGCAGCGATCGCACTTCTTCAGCCACGAAATAGAAGAAGTTCACCACATGTTCGGGTAAGCCGGTGAACCGCTGCCGCAACCGTTCTTGCTGGGTGGTAATGCCTACCGGGCAATTGTTGGTATGGCAGATGCGTGCCATGATGCAGCCTTCGGCAATCATGGAAATGGACCCGAAGCCGTATTCTTCTGCGCCCATTAAAGCAGCCATCAACACATCCCAACCGGTGCGGATGCCGCCGTCTACCCGCAGGATGGAGCGATCGCGCAGGCGATTTTCCATCAACACGCGATGGACTTCCGTCAGTCCCAATTCCCAGGGCGATCCGGCATGCTTAATCGAACTTAACGGCGAAGCCCCGGTACCGCCTTCGTGACCGGAAATTTGGATGACATCAGCGTTGGCTTTGGCTACACCAGCAGCAATGGTGCCAATACCAATAGAAGACACCAGCTTCACGGAAACCCCGGCATGGGGATTCACTTGGTGCAAGTCGAAAATTAACTGCGCCAAATCCTCAATGGAGTAAATATCGTGGTGGGGCGGTGGTGAAATCAAGGTCACCCCGGGCTTGGAACGGCGCAGCTTGGCAATGTAGCCACTGACCTTGCGACCGGGCAACTGACCGCCTTCACCAGGCTTGGCCCCTTGGGCAATCTTAATTTCGATTTGCTTGGCGTTCATCAGGTATTCGGGGGTGACCCCAAACCGTCCCGATGCCACCTGTTTGATTGCCGAAGAAGAGGTATCGCCGTTTTTCAGACCTTTCAGGTGCGGACGCAGTTGGGAATGACCTTCTTCGTCCACATCGTTGAAGACTTTGAAGCGTATGGGGTCTTCCCCACCTTCGCCGGAATTGGACTTGCCGCCGATGCGATTCATGGCAATGGCCAGTGTTTCGTGTGCTTCTGGCGATAGGGCACCTAAAGACATGCCCCCGGTGCAGAACCGCTTGACAATATCTTCCACCGGTTCCACTTCGTCTACTGAAATGGATTCGCGATCGCTTTGGAAATCCAACAAGTCCCGCAAAGCCGTTGCCGGACGGTTTTCCAATTGCTGCTTGTACACCTGGTAGTGGTCGTAATTTTTCTGACGGACTGCCTTGTGCAGCACCTTGGACATATCGGGATTGTTGATGTGGTATTCGCCGCTGCCGCGATACTGAATCAACCCCCAATTTTCCAGTTTCTTCAGGTGGGGGAAAGCTTTCCCGTGGAACTCCTGAATTTCCCGATTTAAATCTTCTAGATTCAAACCACCAATGCGGGAAGTTGTTCCCACAAAGGCCAAATCCAACAGTTCCTGGCCGATGCCAATAGCCTCAAAAATCTGCGCCCCTTGGTAACTGGACAGCAGCGAAATCCCCATTTTCGAGAGGATTTTCATCAAGCCCATCTCCATGGCATGGCGGTAGTTGTTCAACGCATCCGCCAGCGATAACGGCTCGATTTTGCCCCGTTCCATCATTTTTTGGGTTTTGGGGTCCTGCCACCAGTGACGCACGGTTTCCCACCCCATGTAGGGGCAAACCGCACTGGCACCGTAGCCAATCAAACAAGCGGCGTGGTGGGTACTCCAGCACTGGGCAGTATCCACCACAATAGAAGCCTTCATCCGCAACCCTTGGCGAATCAAATGGTGGTGCACCGCACCCACTGCCAGCAGCGGCGGAATGTAGCTGTGGGCATCATCGAGGTTGACAAAATTTCCCTTATCTGATAAGAAGCGATCGCTAAGAATCAAAATTTTGGTTCCAGCTTGGACCGCTGCTGCTGCCCGCTGACACAACTGGTTGATGGCTTGGCGGAGTCCATCCCCACCGGAGGCTACCTCAAACAGGGTAGATAGGGTTTCCGTTGGTAAACCAGCTTCCGGAATTTTTTGCAGTTCTTCATCGGCCAGCACTGGCGTTTGCAGCTTCACCAAATGGGCGTATTCCGGCTTCACATCTAACAGGTTCCCCCGTTCGCCCAACAGCATTTCCAAAGACATCACCAACCCTTCGCGCAAGGGGTCAATCGCCGGATTGGTCACCTGGGCAAAACGCTGTTTGAAATAGTCGTATAGCAAGCGGGGTTTGTCCGACAGCACCGCCAGGGGAATATCATCCCCCATACAGAAAGTCGGTTCTTTCCCCTGTTTGGCCATGGCTTCCACAATCATTTCCACATCTTCAGAAGTATAGCCAAAGGCCATTTGCTGTTGGGGCAGCTGGTCTTTGTCAATCCAGGTACTGTCGCCGTCTTGAAAAGATTCCTGAGCAACGCAGAGGCGGTATTGTTGCAGCCATTCCCCGTAGGGATGGGCTTTGGCCACTTGTTTCTTGATATCCCAATTTTTGAGAACTTGCTGCTTTTGCAAATCCACAGCAATGGTTTGTCCGGGACCCAAACGACCTTTTTCCACGACTTGGGAAGCAGGCAAGTCGATGACCCCAGCTTCGGAAGCCACCACCACCAAACCATCTTCCATTAACGCATAGCGTGCCGGCCGCAAACCGTTGCGGTCCAAAGCGGCACCGACATAGCAACCATCGGTAAACACCAACAGCGCTGGACCGTCCCAGGGTTCCTGCAAACCGTTGTAATATTCGTAAAAATCTACAACTTCGTGGTGCTCTTCCAACTCCGGTTGGTTTTGGTAGGCTTCCGGCACCATAATGGTCAGTGCTTCCAACGGGGAACGACCGGAACGCACTAGCAATTCTAGTACGTTGTCCAAGGTGGCGGAGTCGCTGTTTTCGCGGTTCACCGTGGGCTTGAGATCCTCAATGCGATCGCCCCATACAGGAGAATGTAAATCCGACTCCCGTGCCAGCATCCAATTGGTATTGCCCAACAGGGTATTGATTTCCCCGTTGTGACCCAGCAGGCGCATGGGTTGTGCCAGGGGCCATTTGGGCATGGTGTTGGTACTGAAGCGACGGTGGTAGACGGCAAAGGATGTTTGGTAGTCGGGATTTTGCAGATCTAAATAAAAATCTCCCAGGACCGCCGAACGTACCATGGCTTTGTACACGATGGTGCGTCCGGAGAAAGAACAGAAATACAGCTCTTCTTGCCAGACAATATCGGATTCCCGTTGCAGCACTTTGCCAATGGAACGGCGTGCCAAATACAGTTGCCTTTCCAGGTCATCTCCCGACTGCGGCGAAGCGACGACGATCTGTTCGATTTCGGGGGCCACTTCGCTGGCTTGCGGTCCTACCACGTCTCGGTTCACTGGAACTTGACGCCATCCCAGCACTTGCAAGTCTTCTTTTTCAATGACCGCATTGACGATTTCCCGGCAGCGAGCGGCTTTATTTTCGTCTTGGGGCAAAAAGACCATGCCCACACCGATGCTGTGCCCGTTGGCAACGGTTTTTCCCTGTTCGTTCAGCCACTGGTGAATAATTTTCCAAGGAATGGCTGCGGTGATACCAGCGCCATCTCCAGAATCCGAGTCGGCACCACATCCACCCCGGTGTTCCAGACAAGACAGGGCCGAGAGGGCTCGATCTAGAATATCGTGGTGAAGTTCGCCGTTGGGATACGCCAAAAAGCCCACACCACAGGCATCTCGTTCTTCAACCAACCACTGCGGTTCGGCGGTGCTCACCGCTTGCGGTTCCGCATGGGAAGAAGCTGCCCAAGCTGGGGAGACGGACGGCTCTGCAAGTGGATGTTCTGTGTTGGTGGGGTGGAGATTGTTGGCGTTTTTGCTTGGATGATTCATACAGCAATACCTTATGTTTCTTCGATCGTTGCAGGAGTTGGCTGGCAGGGGCAAACGGTGATTCGCTCCTGCTGCGAGTGCGCCAACTGCTCATTTTCTGCGGACAACCCAACCGAGGTTGCAAGGCCATCGCGGCGGCTGTCGGCGCAAGCAGGGGATTGGTCCCTATTTCTTTGAGAGATTGAATATTCGATTACGTAGTAGAAAGAAGGACAAAATTTGCTGGGGAAACCGCTTCGCCGATTCTCTGGCGATGGTCGGGTCCACTGTTAGCGGTGAGGGGTTCCTAGATGCTTTCGATTGACATTTTTACTTTGAGTCGTTGAGATTACAAGGTCTTCTCATGATGCCACATTTTTGTTCCCAAATGCTTGTACCTAAGGCTCAATTGGAGCAATTTGGGCGGGAATTGTCCTCCCTTTGAGCGCCCAAGTTATTATTTGTTGATAATCTGTGGGTTTCTATAGAGGGGAAACGATTTCGCCGGCAAAGCTGGCCAATTCTAGCAGATGGGGAAATGGGGACTGACGCTGAGCTGCGTGGAAGTGACGGATGGGGATGGATGGCGATCGCATTTTCCCCATTTCCCTAGAAAAATTGGTTAAATACGAACTTGCAACGTACGCAAGCGATTGATGGCAGCGGCAAGTTCCAAGCGGCGAAATTCAGCTAAATCTCCTTCGGGAAACCGGGTAAGCACGTCCAAGCCTTGTTCTTGGACATCGGCCATCACCCGGTCGAGGATTTCGACTAAAGACAGCTTACCGTTGACGTATTCTTGTTTGAGATAGACCAAAGCTGCTGCGATCGCGCGTAATTGGGAAGATTCCGCAATTTGTTCCACTGAGGACAAATCGATATCTTCCTTGCCGAAAGAAATAGCATCCACATCGCGAACTTTCACTTTAACATCGCGTTTGCCACTGCTGGGGTCGAGGCTGTTGGGTTGGATAATGCGGGAACTAATTTTACCAAACATTTCTCCCCCTTCACTTTCACGACCAGTAGCATATTCAGCAGCAATGGCTTTGGCGCGGTCGGTGACATCGTAGGGAAGGAAGTTTTCCATGGCAATGGCACGGTCGGCGATATCGAAGTAGTCGCCACTACCCCCCATCACCAACAACACGGAAACGCCCAAATCTTGGTACAGCAAGCGAACTTTATCGATAAACGGGGTAATAGGTTCTTTATTTTTGGCGATCAACTCTTGCATGCGGCGATCGCGTATCATAAAGTTGGTAGCGGCGGTGTCTTCGTCTACCAACAATACTTTAGCCCCGGCTTCTACGGCTTCCACGATATTGGCTGCTTGCGAGGTACTGCCACTGGCGTTGGTGGTGGAAAATTGGGTGGTAGACCGTCCTTGGGGTAGGTCGTTAATAAACGGCGAAATATCTACCCCAGAAACGCTACGACCGTCTTCGGCACGAACTTTCAAGGCATCGGGATGGGTCACCACCAACTCGCGACCGTCGCTGGGAATGTGATTGTAAATTCCCGTTTCGATAGCATTGAGCAGAGTAGATTTGCCGTGGTAGCCGCCGCCAACCACCAAGGTGATGCCGGTGGGAATCCCCATGCCTTCGATGGGACCGCGATTGGGGCAAGTAAATTCTACTTTCAGGGATTCGGGAGATTGGAAAGGTATAGCCCCTTCGGCGAGGGGTCGGTCGTCTACACCGCTGCGCCGGGGTAAAATAGCGCCATTGGGAATAAAAGCGACCAGGTTCTGTTCTTCTAGCTGCGATCGCAACCAATCGGCATCTTCTACAGTTTCCACATGTTTTTGCAGGATTTCTGCGTCTAAAGCATCGTATTTGAGGGTTTCGTCTACCAGTTCGGCAATGTCGTCGCACAGCAGTTCGGCAGCTTGTTTGCCCAAAATGCGCCGTCCTTGGGCTGGCAATCCCACCAAAAATCGTGCTTCTACATAGTCATCATCGACGTTGACGGCGGTTCTGGGCAAAACGGTCTGTCCGACGCGTACCATTTCAATGGTACCGCTGTTGCCAGTTCCCCGCCGGCTGCTGATTTTGTGCGCTTTTTTGCGAAACTCGCGGGTTAGATAGTCTCGCAAAGCCACTTCCCGACTGGCGGAACTGTAGGTTTTCTTGGGAAAATCGGCAATATTTTGCGGTATCTTTACCCGCAGTTTGCTGGGAGAAGCGAACGGATCTCCTTGGACGTGTTCGATAATGAGGGTAAAGTCTGGAAACTTGTAGCTTCCCTGAATATCTTTATAAGCTTTATAGCTGCGGCGATCGAGGTCAATGAGTTGTTGGCGCAAGCCAGCGGCGTTGTCTCGTTTCATCAGTCAATTCGTTTCTATACTTCCTACACAACCTGCCACACCAAAGTATGTTGGGGGTAGAGGTCCAAAATCAACAATTTAGAGCTAGGTGCCCCCTACAAGTTGTTTCTCGATTGCGATCGCGATCGCTTCTTGCATGGTACAGCGATCGCATCCATAACCACAAAATTCCGCAATAATGGTAAGCGCTTGAGGTTTGTTATGCCGAAGCCCACCGCTTATGTATACAGAATGTTCTAGGACTGTTCCTTCGGCGACCCACCTGTACCTTTTGTTTTATCAAATTTGGCACTCAGGCTCTCTGAATACAGAACAACGGGCTACCATTCAAAAGACCCTTCTAGAAACCGACATGAGTGCCGACGAACTAGCAGCTATCGATCGCATTGTTCATGCCGTTCGCCGTGGATGGCTAACCATGGTTGATTGACATCGCCACGAATCCCCCTTGTTCGTTGCCGGATTCTACGTATTCGATTTGGGTACCCAAATCCCTACAATCAATGGTTCGTTATCCCCATGACAGTGACCAAACGAACGAGTAGCTGCGATCGCGTATTAAAACATCCTAACAAAGATTTCCTGCTACCAGGTGGGGTATCTTCATTGATGATTGTGCCAAAACGCATCAATCCCAGCAAACAACTTATCAATTTCTGTTTGGCTAGTATAAGGATTTAACAATACCGCTTTTAACCATTGTTTTTGCTGGTACCGATGGAGCGATAAGAAAGTATTATACTCTTGCAACAAAAATTTCTGCAATTGTTCGTTGTCGCGATCGCTAGCTGCCAGGCGAAAACAAATAACATTGATTTGCGGTTCCGTTGCCAGTTGCAAGTAAGAACGTTCCCGAATTGCCGCCACAAAATAAGCCGTCAGTTCGTAACTTTGTTCGATCAGACAAGTATACCCTTGTTTTCCCAAGTGCTGTAACGACAACCAAAGCTTCAAAATATCCGCATGGCGGGTTCCCTGTACGCTCACTTCCCCCAAATTCCACCATTGAGGCGATCGCTGCATGTAAGGTGCCTCAATTTGAAAGGTATCCGCCAACCCAGCAAAATCCCGAAACAGCACCATAGAACAAGTTTTCGCCACGTACAGCCATTTTTGGGGATTAAAACTCACGGAATCGGCATTTTCTATCCCGTTGAGATAGTGTTGGTATTGGGGAGAAAACACCAAAGCCCCCCCATAAACCGCATCCACGTGAAACCAAAGCTGGTACTGTCGGGCAATTGGGGAAATTTCCGGCAGCGGGTCGATATTCCCAGTAGCCGTAGTTCCCGCCGTCGCCGCGATCGCAAAAGGCATTTTCCCCGCATCCCACGCTTGTTGAATAGCCGCTTCCAAAGCATCCACGCGCATTTGGGCATTTTCATTGGTTGCCACGCGCACCACCCCAGACGTTCCCAAACCCAACACCATGGCTGCTTTTTCTAAAGAGGTATGGGCAGCTTCCGAAGCCAAAATTACCGGTTGTTTCCCCAAACCAGCAATTCCTTTCTCTTGTACAGACAAGATTGCATTGCGCGCCACCGCTAAAGCTTGTAAGTTGGACAGGCTGCCACCGCTGAGTAAAATTCCACCAGCGCGATCGCCCAAGCCGAACATTTGCGCGAACTGACGCAACAGCAAAGGTTCCAAACGGGAAAACAGTGGCGACATTTCCACGCTCAGCATATTGTTATTCAACGCAGCCGCCACCAAATCTCCCACCAGCGACATGGTGGTCGGAATCGAATCCATGTGACCGATATACCCGGGATGCGCCGCATTCATAGAAGTTTCCACAATTTGCTGTAACTTTGCCAGCAGTGTCGATTCTGCGGTGGCATATTCGGGAATTTCCGCCAAATCTTCCCCAATATTTAAATTATCGGGAAGGGGATGGCGGCTAGCGGCTTGGGTGGTATGAGACAACACCACTTCAACAGCTTCGGCAATCAACTGTTCGATTTGGTGGCGGTTGTTCCCTTGAGGATCGATAAAAGAAAGCTGCGGCAAATCGCGATGAACCATGAAATTAGCCAATAGCTGGGATATTCGTTGGCAACTGGCGGTGCTGGGAACCAATAATGTTTCCATTGTGCCACGTTCGGCAAAGTTCCGTTGTTCGGGAAGAAATCAACGGGAAATCAATTCTGCATCGAAATTGCTATCCTAGCATATAAGTAGCAACTAGAAGCTTCCCAGCACGAGTATGAAAATTTTAATTGTCGAAGATGACGATAGAATTGCCTACCCTCTCGCTGAAGCTTTGCGCGATCGCAATTATTCTGTAGAAATCGCCAGTGATGGGGAAATTGGCTTGGAATTTGCCTTGGGATTTCATTTTGATTTAATTGTTTTGGATCTCATGCTACCCACATTAGATGGCATTACCCTATGTCGTCGCCTGCGAGACAAAAGGCTATCTACCTTGGTTCTAATGCTCACTGCTAAAGATAGCAACGAAGATAAAGTGGTTGGTTTGGATGCTGGTGCCGATGATTATATTATCAAACCTTTCGATCTATCGGAGTTATTGGCTCGGGTACGCGCTTTGTTGCGGCGATGCCACCTTAGCTACCAACCCGTTTTAGAATGGGAACGTTTAACCCTGCATCCCGATCGCTGCGAAGTGCGATACAATGATACCTTGCTAAAGCTGACTCCGAAAGAATACGGTTTGCTGGAAGTGCTCATGCGTCATGGCAGCCAGGTTCTCAGCCGTCAGACCATTTTGGATCGCTCGTGGGAGTTAGACGATACCCCTGGTGAAGAAACGGTTAAGGTTCATTTACGCAGTTTGCGGAAAAAACTCAAAAAGGCTGGTGCCCCAGCCAATCTCATTGAAACGGTTTACGGGTTGGGATACCGACTCAATCCCAATTTATAAGTTCTTTTGATTTATATCGTTTTTATTTGAATTGTGATTATGGCAGTTTTTTGGAAAATTTTCCCGCAATTGATTCCCAGAAAAGGTTCTGTCAAACCATCAAAAGAACCACATGAAAGAATACGCAACCGTCTTTTATTGCTGTACATGGGAACCATTGGTACAATTTTAATTGTTTTTACCTTATCTGTCTATGAAGTTGTCGCCCGCGATCGCTACCAGCAAGTCGATAATAAATTGCAACAATTAGCGGCTGCCGGGGCAAGTACCCTGGATTTGCTCCAACATGAGTATGAAGAGCTTAGCGAACATCAAAAATATAACAGCTATCTTTCTGGTGATGGCGAACAGAAAGTGGGTTCTATCAGCGTATCCCAGCTCATGGGTAAGTATCGCGCCCAATCTATTTTAGAAATTCCCCAAAAACATAAAATGTCGGCAGATACCAGCATCCAGTGGTACGACCAAAAAAAGCAGTTAATGGTTCACGAAGGGGATTTGTCGGTAGAATCCCCCCTGCCGGAAACTATTCCCCCATCTGGTTTTTTCCGAGAGCAAGGAGAAATTCGTAGCTATATCGTACCCAGTTATATTTCTTTGCCATCCGGCGATCGCCAAAAACTTGGCTATATTCGAGCAAGTGCCGATATGGACTTTTTACATGCAGAGTTGGCTCGCCTGCGTTGGGGATTGACCATTGGTGGTTCCGTTGCTTTTCTATTTGCTTTGCTAGGTAGCATTTGGTTGGTTCGCGAATCCCTCAAGCCAATTTTAAAAAATTTAGAACAGCTCAAACAGTTTACGGCGGATGCTTCCCATGAGTTGCGCAGCCCTTTAACGGCAATTCGCACTTCGGCTGATGTCATGCAGCAGCATCTAGAACGGATTCATGCCAGCGATCGCGATAAGGTTAAGGCGATCGCTAGTGCTTCCGAACAGATGAGTTCTTTGGTAGAAGATTTACTTCTCCTGACGCGAATGGACAATCAATTAGACAATCCCCCTTCCTTACAGCCGATTCCCCTAGATGAGGTTCTAGAGGATGTGGTAGATATGAAAGAAGCGATCGCGGAACATAAAAACATCGCGCTACAATCCCATATAACCAATGATATCTGGGTGCGTGGAAATGGCAAACAACTCCAACGCTTGGCTCACAACCTGATTGACAATGCTTTGCAGTATACGCCAGCCGCAGGAACGGTGGCAGTCACTCTCAAATACAGTCAAGATAAAGCCATTCTATTGGTGGAAGATACGGGAATGGGTATGACGCCAACCCAACAAAAACATATTTTTGACCGTTTTTGGCGCGCCGATAAAGCTCGCACTCGCCGCGAGGGTGGTTCGGGATTGGGTTTATCTATTGTGAAAGCTATTGTTACCTGCCATCAAGGTAGCATTTCCGTAACCAGCGAACTCGGAAAAGGCAGTTGTTTCCAAGTTCAGTTACCGGCAATCCCTCATCCTTCTAAATAAAAGGGATGTAGATATTTTATTGTCTTGCTATTGTTATTATTTTGTACAAACAAATAATTATTTTTTTGCAGCTTAGATGTTTGGGTAAAGGCGTCTCAAAAAAACCTCCCCTTTTTTATGACGACCGAAATCGCCCTATCTTGAAAACAATATAACATAAATTTGGCAATTTTGTCAATAGCAGTTGCAAAAATGGGAAACTACTGGTAGCGATACATAGCCAGCAAAAATTTTCAGTTCTTCCCGAATTCTTTACTTTTCGGTGGCAGGCTTCATTAATAGAAGCAAACCAAGACCACCATTAGGAGACGGAAAATGAACTCGAACGCAGTTAAACTATTTCAAAACACTACTTTGGAATCCATGGTACCCTCAGTTACCCTGAGTCGCGATGTTGGCGAAGCTGGAGAAGCTGGAGAAGCTGGCGACGTAGATGAGAGGGATGACGACGACAATATTAATGACAGGGATGATGATATTGACGATACAACCGATCGCAGTATAAGCGATACAGACAATGGCAATAGTAGCCAGAATAACAATTCTGACAATCCGCTAGATAGCGAGTCATTAGAAGGTTGGTTTGGTAGCAGCGAACTACGTACCTACACGGCTATTGGCGATGTGGTGAATACGGCGAGTCGTTTGGAAAAGGCAACGCCACCAGGAGAAATCACAATTTCCGATGCTGTCTACCAAGCATTTGGGGAAGATTTAGCCGTCAAATCTTGCCCGCCACTGGTGGTTAAAGGCAAGGAAGCACCCCTAACGGTTTGGCGATTGTCGCTGGATACTTAAAAAGCAACCTACGGGGGATATTATTGCGAATTATTCTCAACAGGTTGGGATTTTGCCTGCGAATCTGCGATCGCATTATTATCCAATTCTTGAATTGTATCCACCAGTTTCTGAATTGACTGTGCTTGCTGTTCTGTGGAATTAGAAATCTCTTGAGAACTGCGTACTACTTCCTGCAAAGAAGCATACACGCCATTAAAGGTTTCCGCCGATTGTTGGGATAAATTTACCCCCGATTGCATGGCTTCCGTTCCCGATTCGGTGGTGTTGGTGGTACTTTGAATGCCAGATTGAATCTGGGAAACCAAATCGTGAATTTTTTCTGCCGACTGGCGGCTGCGGTCAGCCAATTTGCGAATTTCCGAAGCCACCACCGAAAATCCTTTCCCCTGTTCCCCCGCACGCACGGCTTCTACCGCTGCATTCAGGGCTAGCATATTGGTTTGATTGGCTAAATTGCTCACCAGTTCGGTCACCGTACCAATCTCCCCAGTATTATTATTCAACGCATTCATTTGCTCGTCAATCTGGGCGACGGCATCTTTTAAAATCTCCATTTGTTCCAAGGTAGCATCCACTGACTTAGTTCCCCGATCCATTAGAGATAAAGCTTGTTCGGCTTGAGCTTTAGAAGTAGCTGTTTGTTCTGCTACCTGTTGGGCAAAATCCTGTAGCTGTTGCAAGCGCTCCATAGCATCATCTATCCAAGCTTTTCTTTGTTCTTGATATGCCAAAATTTGGTTCTTTTCTTGTAAAAGGGAATTTTTCTCCTCAATTTCCTGTTGCAGTCGCTCGGTTTGCAGAACGGTTTTGCCAGCTAAAGGGCGTAACAACCAGACCATGCCGACGCTTCCTATCCCAGCTAACAATACAATAATAATTGAAATATTGCGCAATCTCTTATTCAAAGACCCATAAAGGGCGGCATTATCTCGAATGACAGCAACGCCCCAATTGCTGTTTTCCACGGGGAAATAAGCCATGGTTTGCGATCGCGTTGGCAACTCCCGAACCCCCTGTTCTCCGGTAATCGCCCGTTTCATCACATTAGCAAGCGGTTCGGAAAGGGTTTCGCTGCCATCCTGCAAGGGAAAGAGTAAGTCGATATTGGTGCGATCGCTGCTGGCAAGAATCATATCGCCAGTGTTCCCCAATTCTTCTTGGTAATTCCCAATCATCCGGCGCAAAGTTCTGGTTCGAAATAAGACCACATCCGTTCCTACCCGGTTTTCGTTGTTATCGACAATCGGTGCCCCCAACACCAAGTAAGATTGCCCTTGAATGTCAATCGGACCCTCGACGCTCACTTGGGTGGAAGTAGCGGGAGGGATAGACCAATATTCGTTGGGAATTTGTGTGCCAACACTCACCGCCAGCCGTTGGTTGCTGCCCAAACGAGCAATTCCGGCAACAGCATCCGACTTGCGCAAGGCATCCTGTAAAATGGGGGAAATATTTTCTCGAAATTGCGGTGGTTCCAACTCTCCTTGGTTGTATCCTTGTAAAAGCTGTCGCGCGCGGGTACGGCTGGTGATTTGTAGGGCAACGTTTTTGGCTTTAGAAAGAAATTCCTCAACCGCCATGGTACGGGTTTGGACGGTGGATTTTAAATTTTCTTTTTCTTTCGTTTGTAGTTGGTTGTATAACGGCAAGATACTGACGCAGGCAACAATGGCACTTGCAATGACAATCCCTGCTCCCGACCATAAAGTGATTTTGGTGCGTAATTGCCTGACGTTATGGGAACTGTTTTCGTTCATTGCTGAATAAAAAATAACTTATGACAAATTTCATTTGGGAGAATATTAGGAAAATAGCTCTCCCCCACCTCCTGGAGAGAACCTGGCATGGCAGAGATGGCTATTGCGGTTCGATGGGTGAGGGCGTATTGCTTTTTGGTGCGTGCACCAACTGTTCGATTTCCGCAGCGGCTGTGGGCAAATCGGCAGTGAGCACTTCGTTGCCTGAGTTCGTAATTAAGACATCGTCTTCGATACGAATGCCGCGTACGTCTTGAAATTGCGCCAAACGTTCCCAATTTACCACTTCCTGGTAGCGCTGTCGCCGTTGCGGGTCGTTGAGAATGGCGGGAACTTGATAAAAGCCTGGTTCGATGGTGACGAGCATTCCCGCTTCTAGCATACGGTTCAAACGTAAAAAAGCCAACCCAAAGCGATCGCAACGCTGCCTGCCGGGGGCATATCCTGCCAAATCGCCCAAATCTTCCATATCGTGTACGTCTAACCCCAACAAATGACCGACGCCGTGGGGGAAAAATAAGGCATGGGCGTCCATTTCTACTAGATTTTCTGGGTTTCCTCGCAAAATTCCTAAATCGACCAAGCCTTGTGCGATGGTGTGGGCGGCGAGGAGGTGCAAATCCCGATATTCTACGCCTGGTTGGGCTTTTTCAATGCAGGCGTCGTGAGCTGCCAAAACCACGTCGTAGATATCCCGTTGGGTAGGGGAAAAGCGCCCGCTGACCGGCCAAGTTCGCGTGACGTCGGATGCCCAGCCGCTGGGGGTTTCGGCACCGGCGTCTGCGAGCAACAAATCTCCCGGTTGAATGGTGTGGGTATACACTTCGTTGTGTAAGACTTCCCCCTGCACGGTGACGACGCTGCTGTAGGCGGGGGTCATGTTGTGGGCGAGGAAAATTCCTTCTAACGCGGCACGAACTTCTGCCTCGGTTTGGGCGTGGGGGGTGGCTGCCATGGCGGCTTGGTGGGCAGCGACGGTGACGGGGCTGGCTTGGCGCAATTGGTCAATGGCGGCGGTGTCGTGGCACAGGCGCAGGGAAACAATGACATCTGCCAAAGCCCGATCGCGATCGCTTAAAGGCCAGTCTACCGTTCTTTGCAGGAGTTGGCTTTGCTGGATGCGGATGCTGTCGTCGGGGTGGGGAATGGTGGCAGCATCGGCGGCATGTTGGGAGGCGGCTGCGAGGTCAAATGCCGCATCCGCACCGATGGTGGTGGCTAGGTCGTCGCGTTGGGGCATTTCTCCATGCCACAAAACTTCCCCAGGATCGGGATTATCCACATACAGTTCCGTGCGATCGCCATCGAGACGCAAAATGGCATTTTCTATATTTAAGCCGGCAAAATAGAGAAAATGACTGCTGGCACGAAAGGGAAAGGTATTGGCGGGAAAGTTGCGCGGGGCGCGTTTGCCCGACCACAACATCACCGGGTGCTGGAGTTGCTGGGTGAGGTGGCTGCGGCGTTGCTGTAATGTGGATAGATCGAGGGTTGTTTGTTGGTTGTTCATGAATCTGTGGATGGGGCGACAACGACAAGTTGTTATTCTGGAACCAAAACGCCATTGAGGAAAATATCGGCGAGGGTTTCTGCCATTTCCTGCATGGCTTTGGGGGAATTTTCTTCTTCTAAAATGGTAGAAGAGCTAAATCCGGCAATGGTGAACATGCCTAGGAAAATTTTGGCCACATGTTTGGGGTTGAGGGGGCGATAGATGCCACGGTCGATGCCGGTTTGGATAAAGGCTTCGGTGACATCCATCATTTTTTCGATGACTTCTTCTTGAATGCGATCGCGCAAATCCGGGTGAAATTGGGCTTCTAGAAAACAAACTCGCAGCAGATCGTTGTTGCGATTGAGCGACAGTAGCCGTTGTTTCATTACCTGGGAAACGGCTTTGTAGCTGCCCATTTCGCTTAAGGAGGTGAGCAAATCGGTCAGGATTTCTACCCATCCCTCGGTGGCAATTTCGATTAAAATGGCCTTTTTGTTGGGAAAATGTCGGAATAGGGTGCCTTCGGCTACGTTGGCGGCTGCTGCCAAATCCCGTGTGGTTGTGCCATCATATCCATGGTGCGCAAACAGACGTAGTGCCGCTTGCAAAATTCGTTCCCGACAAGCCACTTGGGAGGGGGAATCGGTGGTTGACACTTCTGGAGATTGAACGTTGGGTGACATTTCCATAAAATTTCCTGGTTTCCTAAACGACTGCATTCGGTACTATAATTGTGCGATTTGACATTCTACCTTCCCAAAAAAGTTTCTAACTTCTTTACATTCTGGTTCTATGTTTGTCAATACCTGTTTGACTTTCCCAGCTATCCAAATGCGTTTAAAAAATGTTGTTTCCTCTTTGGTTTCCTCCCTTGGGCAGCTATGGCGGCGCGTGGGTTGGATCGCGATCGCTTTGAGTTTGTTTTGCTGGAGTGGATGGGCGACTCCTGCTTTTGCCGAAACAACCAACAATCCCGACCGTTCCATTCAACCCTATTTGGAACGAGTTAGCGAAAGCATTAGCGAATTTCGCCTGGATAACGGGATGAAATTCATTCTCATGGAGAGACATCAAGCACCGGTGATTTCCTTTGTTACCTATGCTAACGTAGGTGGCGTTAATGAACCGGAAGGGAAAACCGGTGTCGCTCATTTTTTGGAACATTTGGCGTTTAAAGGCACCCAAAAAATTGGCACCGAAAATTACCAAGCGGAAAAACCGCTTCTAGAAAAACTCGATCGCATTGCCAAACGCCTGCAAGCTGCTAAGGCAGCTGGCGATACCCAAAAAGTCGAACAATTGCAGCAAGCGTTTCAGAAAGCACAGCAAAAAGCCAACAGTTATGTCAAGCAAAATGAGTTCGGGCAAATTGTGGAAAAATACGGCGGCGTCGGTTTAAATGCAGCCACTTCGGCGGATGCTACCCGATATTTTTACAATTTTCCGGCGAATAAATTAGAGCTGTGGATGTCTTTGGAGTCGGAACGGTTTCTAGAGCCGGTTTTTCGGGAATTTTATCAGGAAAAACAGGTGATTTTAGAAGAGAGACGCTTGCGTGCGGATAATTCTCCAGTGGGGAAATTAATTGAAGAGTTTTTAGAAACGGCTTTTCAGGAGCATCCCTACGGGCAACCTGTGATTGGCTATCCAGAAGATTTGCGCAGTTTGACTCGCGAAGATGTGCGGGATTTTTTCCAGACCTATTACGTTCCCAGCAATTTGATTGTGGGGATTGTGGGGGATATCGATCCCAAACAGGTGAAAGAACTTGCCCAAACCTATTTTGGTCGCTATCCATCGCAGCCAGAACCTCCGAAAGTAACAACGGTGGAACCTCCCCAGGAAGAACCCCGGGAAGTGACGTTGCGGTTGCCTTCCCAGCCGTGGTATCTGGAAGGGTATCATCGCCCGGCTTTAGACCATCCCGATAGTACCATTTACGATGCGATCGCGGGGATTTTGAGCGGCGGTCGTACGTCGCGTTTGTACAAATCTTTGGTGGAAGAGAAGCAAGTGGCGTTGAATGCCCAAGGATTTAATGGTTTTCCTGGCGATCGCTTTGCGAATATAATGTTATTTTATGGCAGAACGGCACCCGACCGCTCGGTGGAAGAGTTGGCAAATGCTCTCCATGGGGAAATCGAACGCCTAAAAGCCGAACCGGTGACCTCTGAAGAGTTGGAAAGGGTGAAAGCTCAATCCCGTGCCAGCTTGTTGCGGCGGTTAGATTCCAACCAAGGCATGGCCAATCTATTGCTAGAATACGAAGCCAAAACTGGTGATTGGCGCAATTTATTTTCCGAGTTGGAAGCCATCGAACAGGTTACCGCTGAAGACATTATGCGGGTAGCCAAAGAAACTTTCCAACCGGATAACCGCACTGTTGGTAAAATTTTGCCTGAGGAGTCTTAAGAAATAGAGGCATGGGGGCATCGGGGCGTCGGAGCTTCGGATAAAACAACCAATTGTATCTCCCATGCACCCGGTGCTCCCAGGCTCCCACGCTCCCACCTCAGAGACTAGGGATTGACTTCCCTCATTTGCCATTCTAGGGATGCTTCTGTTTCTTCTAGTTCGTAGATATAGCGATTTTGGGGTTCCCCGCGTAAGAGGAGATAGTCTACTTTGATGGGATCGAGCAGCAGCAGACAAAAATTGTCGAGGGGTTTGGTGGCGTCGGGAGCCGTGTTTTCAAAAGCTTCTGGTGGGGTGCTATTGCGATCGCTACCGGGATGCGGCCAGGTAAACTGGTTTCTAGCTGGATCGGATATATTTTGCCAAGTGGTATAGCGCGCTTTTTGTAGGGCTTCTTCTTCCCGATGGGCATCCACCAAATCGAGAGTGCCTAGCAGTCGAAACTGTTCGCGTGTTTTGGGAAAATACCAGCAAGCTTCCGACCAGCTACAATGTTGCATTTGGGTGATTTTTTCGCTGCGAATATCGGTGATAAATTTCAACCGATTGGTGTTTTCTAAAAATCCCCGAAACACAACGGTGCGGTTCGCTGGTCTACCGCTAAGATCGAGAGTGGCTAGTTGCAAGTAACGTGCGTACACCAGACTACGGTTGCGGTGCAAAGCACGTGACAAGGGCGATCGCCAGGGAGCAGTGGTCATAGAAGTATAGCAGAATGAGTGAAATTAGCGTTTTTCAGACGACTCAGCTGGGAAACAGCACGATAGTGAAAAAGTTACTGCTACTGTTGTAGCCTAGCATCGTTAGAATGGCAAAGATAGCGATCGCATTTTTGTCAATTTGCTAACCGTAGTAGTACGGACTAACCTAATCACTGTACAAAAATCGACATTCGTGTTGATTGCGTTCGGTTAGTCCAGCCTTGGTCTCGTAGCAGACTCCGT
>NZ_LNDC01000010.1 GCF_001870905.1 Geitlerinema sp. PCC 9228 | reverse complement strand
GGAGAAGTTTATTTTTGGCAGCGACAGTGGGAAAATGCGATCGCATGTTTTGAGAAAGTAATTCATCTCCATCCGCAACTAGCTTCCGCCTATCGGGGATTGGCGAAAACTTACCAGAAACGCAACCAACCGCAACCAGCCTCCCAAGCCTGGTTTGAGGCTTTGCAGTTGCAGCCAGAATGGGGAACTTCCACCGAACATTTAACCTTAGGAAATAATTTGCTGGGATATGGAGACTGGGAGAAAGCCAAGCAATGCTACCAACAAGCCATTGCCATCCAGCCAGATTGCAGCCAGGCATATCATAATTTAGCGGAAATTCATTTTACCCAGCAACAGTGGCAAGATGCCATCGACGGCTATCGTCGGGAAATCGAAATCAACCCTTCCGAAGCAGCAGCGAATAGCTATTGGAAACTTATCCAGGCATTGGTGAAAACCAGACAGTGGGAAAAAGCCATAGATTGCTGCCAGCAAGCCACGCAACATTTTCCCGAAGATGGATATTTTTACCAGCAACTTGGTTGGTTATACCAACAGCAAGGAGAGTGGGAAGCAGCGATAGAAAATTACCAGCAAGCCATCGATTGCGATGCTAGTTTGATTGGGTGTTATATAGAATTGGGAGATATCTTACTGCAAAAGCAAAGCTGGCAAGAAGCCGTAGAGATTTACCAACAAGCCTTGAACATCGATTCGGAGAAAGCCATCCTATATGGAAGGCTAGGGAAAGCTTTTTATAACTTACAGCAGTGGGAAGCAGCAGTAGTTAACCTACAAAAGGCAATAGAACTAGAACCAACAACTCCGTGGTACTATAAAAACCTAAGCGATGTGTGGTATGCCTTGCAAGATTGGGAACAAGCAGCAACAGCGTACCACCAATGGGAACAGAAAAAGAAAACCCAGCAACAGCAACACCAATCAACGATTGCCATCCAGACAGCAGACGACAACCAAGCCAATCTGAATTTAGGAAGATTCGATAGTAATAACCATCGTTGCGAAAAAGAAATCAAAGTTTCTGAAGTTGACCTAGCCAGCTACCGACAACATATTGAAACACTCATACAAAACGAACAGTGGCAGGAAGCCATGCATCTGTGTCAAAAAGCCACGGAACTTTTTCCAGCAGATGCCTATTTTTACCAAAAACTTGCCTGGGTATACCAGCAACAAAAACAGTGGGATATAGCCATTGCAACCTACCGGCAAGCCATTTGCTGCGATACTAGCCGGATTTGGTCTTACATTCGGTTGGGAGAATTGTTTTTGCAGCTGCAACGTTGGCAAGAAGCAGTAACCGTTTATCAAGAGGCATTGGCAGTCAACCCCCAACAGCCAGTTGTATACAACAAACTCGGTATCGCTTGGCATCGACGGCAACATTGGGAAAAAGCCATAGCAGCTTTTCAGCAAGCCATTGAGTTAGACCCACAAAAACCTTGGTATTACAAACAACTGGGAGATTGTTGGTATGCTTTGCAAAATTGGGAACAAGCCGCCTTCACATACCAACAATGGGAACAAGCCATCAAACGCCACCGGCAGCAACAAGCAAAAAAAGGCGAAGTGGAAGTCAAACCGATAGCCGCTAAGAAGCAATTATTTCGTCGAATTGTCTACGATGCATCGGAAAAAGGAGGATTGTGTAACCGTTTGCGGGTATTGGCATCTTGTCTGTGTTTGGGATACTTCTGGCAAATTCCCGTCTACATGCGTTGGCTACCGGTAAAAACCTGTAGCTGTTCCTTTGAAGATATCTACCAACCCATTTGCGAAACTGTAGAAGCGGATACCATCGACAAATGGCTGGCGGAAGAAGCCTCCCAAACCTTGCATGTTCCCTACACCACAGCAAGTATAACCTGGCTGTACAAAAAATATCTGAAAAAGGATGTTGCCAGCTTTGCCTACCACCAAAAATATCGGGAAACCATCCGCAGTTTCCAATTGCAACCCCACTTACAAACTGTCGTCGATACCTTTATCCAAAACAACTGGCAGCATCCTATCGTAGGTTTGCATGTTCGCCGTACAGATCATTATAAATCTGTAATTATCTCTAGCGACGATCGCTTTTTTCAAACCATGGAACGTCACTTGCAGCAAGGGATAGAGAAATTCTTCCTTGCCACCGACAACAGCGAAACCCAAACCAAATTTAGAGAAAAATTTGGCAACCGCATCCTCACCTATTCCCAAGACTTCAATCAAAGCCAGCTGCGACAAACCACCATGCAAACCGCCGCCATCGAACTGCATTTGCTAGCCAACACTCAAAAAATTATTGGTTCCTTTGATTCTAGCTTCAGCCAATACGCCGCCGACATAGGCAATATTCCCCTAGACCTACCTTGGGAAACTGCTAGTTCTGAAGTATCCTAAAACGAAGCTGGGTTTGCCAATTTCTATCTATATATATGTCTGCCGATATTTCCCCCAAACCTACCGTCATCGCCTTAATCCAAAAAGCCAAAACCCACTGCCAGCAACAAAACTGGCAAGCCGCCATTGATGCCTATCGAGAAGCTATCCAACAACAACCCGAATACGCCACCACCTATCTAGAATTGGCAAAACTTCTCCAGCAACTGGGGAAAATCCAACAAGCTGCCAACACCTGGTGGGAAGCATTGAAACGGCAGCCAGAATGGGGAAACACCGACGACTACCTCACCCTCGGCAATCTCTTCGTCAAACAGCAATCGTGGTCGAAAGCCATTGCCTGCTACCAACAAGCCATTGCCAGCAATCCCCAATCCTACTTGGCACATCATAACTTAGGGGAAATTTATAGCTACAAGCAACAGTGGCAAGCCGCCATCTCCCACTACCAACAAGCCATTGCCATCCATCCCAACTTTCCCAACGCCTACAACAGTTTGGGAAAAATCTTTGCCTCCCAACAAAACTGGCAAGCCGCCGCCGACTGCTACCGCCAAGCCTGGCAGCGAAACCCCAATTTCTCAATAGCGAAAAAAAATCTTATTTTGGCATTGGTCAAAATCGAACAGTGGCAAGAAGCTACAGATACCTACCAGCAGCAACCTCCTATTGAAGAAAAAGATAAAGACGCCGACTTTTATTTTAAAATTGGCTATGCCTTTGCCAAACAGCAACTATGGTCAAAAGCCATTGACACCTACCAAACCTCGATTTCCCTCAACAGCCAGCAATTTTGGGTTTACCAACACCTCGCCAAAGCCTATATCGCCTTAGAAAAATGGGATAACGCCGCCGCCGCTTGTCGTCAAGCCATTGCCTTATCGCCACAAAACCCCCATCTTTACAAAAAACTTGCCGGGATATACGAACAACAGAAACAGTGGCATCTCGCCATTGAAACCTACTGGCAAGCCATTCACTGCAACCCGAATTTAGTTTGGTCTTACGTAGCCTTGGGAAAACTGCTTTTACAAAGGTCACGTTGGCAAGAAGCAGAAATCGTCTACCAAAAAGCCTTAGCAGTAGACCCCCAAAAAGCCATTTTATATAACAAACTCGGCATAGCCTTGCATCACTTGCAACGTTGGGAAGAAGCTGTGGCAGCTTTTCACCAAGCCATCGAGTTAGAACCCCAAACACACTGGTACTATCAAAGATTGGGAGATTCGTTATGCCAACTGCAACGCTGGCAAGAAGCCATTGCCGCCTACGAAAAAGCCATAGAACGCAATGAAAGCCATCCTTGGTTGTACCATAAAATCGGTGACGCTTGGTATGCCTTGCAAAATTGGGAACAAGCTGCCTTGGCTTATCAAAAATGGGAACAAGCCATCCAACGCCAGCAGCAACCGGCATCATGGGATGTAGCCATTCAACCAATCGCTGCCAGCAACATTCCATTTTGCCGAATTGTCTACGATGGTTACCAAGAGGGGGGATTGTGTAACCGTTTGCGGGTATTGGCATCTTGTCTGAGTTTGGGATATTTCTGGCAAATCCCGGTATACATGCGTTGGCTGCCAGTGAAAAGCTGCCACTGCTACTTTGAAGATATTTACCAACCTATCTGCAAAACTGTGGAAGCTGATATCATTCATCAATGGCTGCTAGAGGAAGCTTCCCAAACCTTACACATAACCAAAATGACCGCAGATATGGGTTGGTTGCACAAACAATACTTACAAGATGAGGTCAGTCGCTTTGCCTACGACCAAAAATGTTCGGAATTTATCCGTAGTCTGAAATTGCAACCCAACTTACAAAACGCCGTCGATAATTTTATCCAAAACAACTGGCAGCATCCTATCATAGGTTTGCACGTTCGCCGTACGGATAATTATAAATCCGTCTTGATATCCAACGACGATCGCTTTATCAAAACAATAGAACGTTACCGGCAACAAGGGGTAGAGAAATTTTTCCTCGCCACCGACAACGGCGAAACCCAAGCCAAATTCAAAGAACAATTCGGCAATCGCATCCTCACCTACTCCCAAGAGTTCAACCCCAGCCAGCTGCGACAAACCAGCCAGCAAACCGCCGCCATTGACCTGCATTTGCTAGCCAAAACCCAAAAAATCGTTGGTTCTTACGATTCTAGCTTCAGCCAATACGCCGCCACCCTAGGCAACATTCCTTTAGAACTGCCTTGGGAAAACCCCCATTCTGAGGTATCCTAAAACGAAGCTGGGTTTGCCAATTTCTATCTATATATATGCCTGCCGATATCTCTCCCAAAGATACTGTTATCGACTTAATTCAAAAAGCCGAAACCCACTGCCAGCAACAAAACTGGCAAGCCGCCATGGATGCTTATCAAGAAGCTATCCAACAGCAACCCGAATACGCTACCACCTATGTAGAATTGGCAAAACTTCTCCAGCAACTGGGAAAAAACCAACAAGCTGCCGAAACCTGGTGGGAAGCCTTGCAGCGAAAACCAGAATGGGGAAACACCGACGATTACCTCACCCTCGGCAATCATTTCGTCAAACAGCAATCGTGGTCAAAAGCCATCGCTTGCTACCAACAAGCCATTGCTACCAATTCCCAAGCCTACTTAGCCCATCATAACTTAGGGGAAATCTATAGCTACCAACAACAGTGGCAAGAAGCCATTTCCCACTACCAACAATCTATTGCCATCAATCCCGACTTTCCCAACGCCTACCACGGTTTGGGAAAGGTTTTCGCCTCGCAACAGGAGTGGGAAAAAGCGGCAGACTGCTACCAGCAAGCCATTGCCAAAGATTTAGCTACGTTTGCCGTTTATTCTAATTTAGGAAAAGCCTTAGAAAATCTGGGAGACTCCCAAGCTGCCATCGACACTTACCAACAAGCCTACTCCCTCAATCCCCAAGCTGCCGATGTTTGCATTCGTTTGGGAAACCTGCAGCTACAACAGGAAAACTACGACGCCGCCATTTCCCGCTACTTGGAAGCTATCCGATTGCAACCCAAAAATGTGGCTTTGTACGTTAAGCTACGCCATTTACCCATGTACAAGCAAGTCACCTTTTCGGCTTCCCAGATTGAAAAAATGATAGATACCTACAACCAGGTAATCGCCAATATTCCTGACTTTCCCGAATCCTATGTCAATTTGGGAGAACTGTTCACCCAACAAGGAGAAATCGAAAAAGCGATCGCTACTTACCAAAAAGGCATCCACCAATATACCCTATCCCACTACCAAGAATTTGCCAATGACACCACCCTCACCACCAAAACCCAACCCGACTTCCTCATCATCGGCGTCATGAAATCGGGAACCACCTCCCTCTATAAATACCTAACCCAACATCCGCAAATCCTCCCCTGCCTGCAAAAAGAAATTCACTTCTTCGACTGGCAATTCCACCTGGGATTGGATTGGTATCTTTCCCAATTTCCCCCCCATCCCCAAAACCAGCAATACCTCAGCGGCGAAGCCACCCCCGGCTATTTATTCAACCGCTTCGCCAGCCAAAACATTTACCAATCCTTCCCCCAAACCAAACTCATCCTCATCCTCCGCAACCCCATCGATAGAACCATTTCCCACTACTACGACCAAGTAAATTGGATCCACATCGAACAGCGAGACCTACAAGCCGCCTTAGCCAGAGAAATCGAAACCCTAAAACGAGTTATGGCAGAAAACGACGTAACCCAAACCCCCTGGAAAATGCGATATGGTTACGTCAGCCGCAGTTTGTATGTCTACTTCCTGCAAAAATGGTTGGAACTGTTTCCCAGAGAACAAATTTTAATCCTGCGTAGCGAAGACCTCTACACCAATCCCCAAGCCACCATGCGTCAAGTCTTCGCATTTCTCAACTTGCCAGATTACCAACTTCCCCACTATCCTCAATACGTAGCGGGTTCTTACAATCCCGTAAATCCCCAAATCCGGCAAATGCTAGCAGAGTTTTTCCACCCCCATACCCGCAAACTAGAGGAAACCTTGGGGAAATCCATGGATTGGCAGCAATAGCTTCTTACCTTCATGACTTCCAACTCCCTAGAAGAATTAAAAAGCAAAATCATCCATCTCCACCAACAAGCCGAAAACCACCTCGGCAAAGGAGAATGGGAAGCAGCCATTTCCTGCTACCAGCAAGCCATTACCCTATCTCCCAACACCTGGCAGCTACACTTTCAATTAGGAGAAATCCATCGCCAACAGCAAAACTGGCAAGCCGCCGCCGCCTGCTACCAACAAGCCATCCAACTCAATCCCAAAAGTTTCTGGTCTCACCACCACCTCGGCGACAGTTTCTTAAAACAAAATCAATGGCAAGCCGCCATTCCCATCTACCAAAAAGCCATCCAACTCAACCCCAACTATTCCTGGTCGTACAATAATTTAGGCGTTGCCTTGATGCAATGCCAACAGTGGGAAGCCGCCGCCGACGCCTTTCGCCAAGCCATTGCCTTAAAACCCGACTATCCCTGGTCGTATAGCAGTTTGGGAGAAGTCTTGTTAAAACAGCATCGCTACCAAGAGGCAGTGGAAGTTTTGCAAACAGCTACCCAATTAAATCCCGATTATCCCTGGTCGTATAACAGTTTGGGAAATGCATTGCTGCAGCTGCATCGCTACGAAGAGGCAGTAACAGCATTACAAACAGCGACCCAATTAAACCCCGAGTATCCCTGGTCTTACTACAATTTAGGACAAGCGTTGATGGCATTGCAACGCTGCACCGAAGCTATTGCTGCCTTTCATAACAGCATCCAATACAACCGGGATTTCCGTTGGTCTTACAACCATATTAAAAATATTCTGTTTCGGCAGGGAAAACTGGAAGAGGCAATTGCGTTTTTCCAACAGCTAACCCAAGAATCTCCCCAAACTTTCTGGTCGCATTTTTATCTGAAATGGCTGATTCTCAAACAAGGGGAAGCTGCCAGGGAAGCTGGCAACGAAGCGACAGCCACAGAAAAATTTCACATTGCCAAACATATCCAACTGGTTGACCCAGCCGCCAATGTATCTGATGATGATACCTCTAGATTTGGTAATTCCCAACCCGATTTTCTCATTTTAGGAACGCAAAAAGGCGGTACGAGTTCCCTTTACCACTATCTCGCCACCCACCCGCAGGTGTTGCCAGCGGTAGAGAAAGAGATAGATTTCTGGGGATGGAACTATACCCGAGGAATTGATTGGTATCTCGCTCATTTTTCCCCGATTCCGTCGGATTGTCAAAAAATTACTGGCGAAGCGACGCCACAATATTTGGAATATACCCACGCCGCCACGCAAATTTCCCAGCATTTTCCCGATATAAAGTTTTTGATTTTGCTGCGAAATCCCGCAGACCGAACGATATCTCAATACTATCACTGGGTGGGAGAAGGCAGCGAAACTCGACCTTTGTCTGAGGTGGTTGATGCGGAAATTGAGTTGCTGCAGCAGCAACCTGAGGATGTAATTGGCAATAAGGCGTATTGGGATTTGCCGATTAAATATTTAGGTCGCAGCATTTATATTGAGTTTCTCCGCTGCTGGATGCAGGTTTTTTCCCGAGACCAGTTTTTGATTGTTCGCAGCGAAGATTTTTTCCGAAATCCCGATGCGATGTTGCAGGAGGTTTGCCGCTTTCTAGGATTGTCGGAACACCACCTTCCCCACTACGAACAACACAATCGCGGCAGTTACGAGGGGGTGGATGCTGCTGCGAGGCAGCGATTGCTGGATTTCTTTGATGGTTACAACCGCCAGTTGGAGGCGTTTCTTGATAGGTCGTTGGATTGGTGAAAGTTGCGTTTTTCCTATATATAGATGTGGCGGGGTTTTTGGTTTTTCTATATTTGGCTGGTTTCGATTCGCGCCTAATATATATATCGCGCGCGCCTTTCCCATCGTAGCATATTTCTATAGTAAACAGATTTTATGGGGTCTGTCAAGTCCGGGACAGAATTTTTTATTCCCTTTCTGGAAAAAGTTCTCCTAGCGCGATCGCGTATTTTCCCCGTTGGGGGATGGAAAACAAAACAACCCATCCCCACGCGCAGAAACTTCTCCCAACTATTGAGAAAAATTTCTATTTGCAGAAAAAATTCCTGCCCTTAATCCCTGATTTCTCGTAGCGAATCGTGAAATTGTTGCTGGTGGCAACGGCGGTGTCGGGTTTTCCCTGAAACCCTTTTTTTTAACACACACACCTTTCCTATCTTATCATACTTTTATTCTAAAAAATTTCTTAGCGTTTGTCAATACCAAAAACCTATTTTTTTCGCCTTTTCGCCGCGATCGCTACCCAACCGCCGTCACCTGTTTCACCAAACCCTGCCACTGAGGCAGGCGACTAACCGCATCCGGGTCGAAAAACTCGCCCACCTCCTGGGAAAAACTTTGCATGCTTTCCAACCAATTCACCACCATCGCCGCCGGTAAATAGGGACAATACTGACGCGATCGCTGCAAATACTGCACCATTTCTCCCAAAAACCCCGTACGATATAAATACCAAGCACTCCACACCAACGTCGTATACCGTACCCAATTTTCTAACAACCGTACGTACTCCGGCAACTGCGGCATGGCAAAAAACTTATCCAAAACAAAATTAATCGACTCTGCCTGGGAAATCCCATCCCGCATCGTATTGCGATCGTGCTGGCGATAACAAACCGTATGCTGGCGCAACCAAGCCGACGGACATCCTTGCACGCTCAACCGCAACACCAAATCCACATCTTCCGCATGGCGCAATCTCGTGTCAAATCCCCCTACCCGCTGCAACCAATCCCGACGAAACATCAGCGTTCCCATGGTTCCCATAGGCTTCCACCGCAACCAGGTTTCTAAATTTAACTGGGAAATATAATGCCAAGGTTCCACGCATTTCAGCAAATTGCCCTGTTGGTTGACCCGCCACCAACCACTTTGTACGATACCCAGCTGGGGATTTTCTTGAAATACCGCTACTTGACTTTGTAATTTATCGGGTAAAAAGCAATCATCTGCATCGAGAAATACCACCAATTCTCCTTTTGCCAAGGAAATACCGCGATTGCGGGTAGCAGACACCCCTTGATTTTGTTGGTCTATATAGCGCAACAAACCCAAATAGGGAAATATTGCTTGTTTGGGATTATCTTTTGAACCGTCGTTAATAACAATTATTTCGTAATGAGGGTAAGTTTGATAAAAAATGCTTTCTATACATTCACACAGATAGTTTGCACTATTGTATGTAGGAATAACTATACTAACCAAAGGATGGTCTTTTCTGGAAATCGTATCTTTTTGAATAACCCACTTTATTAAATTTTGCCAGTGGGAGGAAGACCAAAATCTTTGTAATTTTTCCGGTAACTGTAAAGTGCTGCGATCGCGATGCCGGCTGCCTGTGGAAAGCTCAATAAAATTTTCTACCCACCTGGGTACCGTTGCCTTGTGCCGTTCGGGAGAAATGTGCCAAGATTCCTGCAAGTAAGTAATGGCTTCCTGCCAAAAATCCGTATGATATAAATACCAAGCAATCCATACCCAAGTGGTAAAACGAACTTCTGACTCCATGGAGCGAATCGAGTCAGGAAGGTTGGTTTGTGAGAAAAAACGATTGATGACCCAAGCCAAACAACGAGCTTGTTTTATCCCCTGACCCATGGCACTGGCAGAATGCAAGCGGTAGCATATGGTAATTTCCGGCAACCAAGCGATCGCGCATCCCGCAGATAGCAACCGCAAAACCAGATCCACATCTTCCGCATGGGTCAACCCCGGCGTAAACCCACCTACGCGCCGCAGCCAATCGCGACGAAACATCATAGTTCCCATGGTACCTACGGGTTTCCACCGCAACCAACTTTCCAGATTCAGTTGGGGAATTTGCTGCCAGCGGCAGACATCCGCTAAAAAATCGCCGTCTTGGTTAACCTGCCGCCAGCCACTGTGAACGATGCCGAGGTGGGGTTGTTGTTGGAAAACAGCGACTTGGTGGGTAAGTTTGTTGGGGAGAAAATAATCATCGGCATCCAAGAAAACCACAAACTCCCCTTTGGCCGCAGCCAAACCGCGATTGCGGGCCGAACCAACTCCTTGATTGGCTTGGCTAATCAAATGTAGGCGATCGCGATAAGGAGCCAAAATCCGTTGGGTATCATCCGCCGACCCATCATCAACCACAATCAACTCATAGTTGGTATAGCGCTGTTGCAAAACACTTTCCACCGCCTGCCGCACATAGACACCGCAGTTATACGTAGGAATCACAACGCTAACCATGGGAAGCGCCTTCACCATCATGCGTCGGTTATCTACCATCGCGACTCAACGCCATAGACCAAGACATCGCCACCAGTCAAACTGGAAACGACCTTTGCCCACATCGTGGGATAGCTATTGCTGGGAACTTTGAGACTGCTGTTGTTTTTTCGCTTGCACCGCCACCAACAGAGACTCAATTTCCGCAGCCAGTTGGAGAAACTTCACCTGCTGTTCGGTCGTAAGTGCCGATGACTTCCCAGACATAGGCGCTTCCGGAGAGCGAGAATGGCTGGTACGTTCCGTTGGTTGAACTGAGGGTCGTGTAGGAGAAGAAATTGCAGACATGGGTCAATAGGAATTTGTACTTTACTCTTGCCAAGCAAACATTCTACTGCGAAATTAAAGATAAACTTCATAAAATCTTGCGGTTTTCCGAACCAATTTCATTCTTTTCCCTGGAAGAGAAGAGAAATTTGCTGGCCGCAAGCCTACCCAGCAGTGATAACTAATTATTGAGATCGTGTCGTAGCCAGAAAACGCTCGCGGTACACTAAAATTGGCAAAACGTTCTGTACAACCTGAAAACAAAACTCCCGTGACACTTAGTTTGTCGGCCAGAGATCTCCAAAACCCACAAACCACCTCTAAAGAAACCGACTGGCAAGGGTTAATCCACGCCTATCGACCCTACTTACCGGTGAGCGATACCACGCCAGTGGTGACCCTCTTAGAAGGCAACACTCCCTTAATTCCCGTACCCTCCATTGCCGCCGAAATCGGCAAACAAGTGGAGGTATTTGTCAAATACGACGGTCTCAATCCCACAGGGAGCTTCAAAGACCGCGGTATGACCATGGCAGTCTCCAAAGCCAAGGAAGCCGGGGCGCAAGCCGTCATCTGTGCCAGTACCGGCAACACCTCAGCGGCCGCAGCTGCCTATGCAGCGCGGGGAGGATTGCAAGCATTTGTTTTGATTCCCGATGGTTACGTCGCGTTGGGCAAACTGGCACAAGCCTTGCTCTACGGCGCTCAAGTCATGGCGATTCAGGGCAATTTCGACGCCTGCTTTCAAATCGTGCGCGAAATGGCCGATCGCTACCCGGTGACCTTAGTCAACTCCGTGAACCCCTATCGTTTGGAAGGGCAAAAAACCTCCGCCTTTGAAATTGTCGATCGCTTGGGAGAGGCCCCCGATTGGCTGTGTATCCCCGTCGGCAACGCTGGCAATATCAGCGCCTACTGGATGGGATTTTGCCAGTACCATGCTGCCGGTCGCTGCCAGCGGCTCCCCAAAATGATGGGATTTCAGGCCAAAGGGTCGGCACCCATGGTTTTGGGAGAAACCGTCAGCAACCCCCAAACCATTGCCACCGCCATTCGCATCGGCAACCCCGCCAACCGCAAATCGGCGATCGCGACCGCCGAAGCCAGCCAGGGGGAATTTAACGCGGTCAGCGACGAAGAAATTTTGGCCGCCTATCGCATGCTGGCGCGCGAAGAAGGGATTTTCTGCGAACCAGCCAGCGCCGCTTCCATTGCCGGGTTGATGCAACAAAAAGACCGCATTCCTACCGGTGCCAAAGTGGTGTGCGTGTTAACCGGCAACGGCTTGAAAGACCCCGACACCGCGATCGCGCACAATCAAACCAAATTCCAAAAAGGGGTAGACCCTACTGTAGAGGCGGTAGCTCAACAGATGGGTTTTTAGCATCTTGATGGTCTTCCCCCACCTGCTCGTTTCCCCTATCTGTAGTCACCGGCACCATCGCCCTCCCCCCGGCAGAATCCACCCCTGAAACGGCGGAATTTTGCTGGTGGGAGGCTGGCACCGCTTCAGAGGCGGTGGGTTGGTTGCCGCGACCCTGCACCTTGCCCAAGCGTTCCACAGCATCTCCCAAGGCTGTGGTTAAATTTTTGCGCGTTTGGGCATGGTTTTGTTTTTCCGTTTCTAAAGACTGCTGTAACTGGCGGTTTTCCGATTGCAAGCGTTGAATTTGTTGGTAAGCCTGGTGGAGGCGGTGTTTAGCCTCCGATGCCGGCAAAGCATCGATATCCCCATAGATGGGGGTTGCCTCTACCTCGTCAGAGCTAGAGGAAGTGGCAGTCCCATCGGTACCATCGGCCTGGGAAGGGGGGTTTTGGGAATGCTGTACTTGGGCGCGATAGCGTTGCGCCTCTTTATTGTAAAGCTGGCACCAGCGATGGGCACTTTGCAGGGCCTCATCTCGTTCCTGTTGCAGCTTGGCCACTTGCTGCTGGAGGTTTTCAATTTCTGCCAGCCAAGTACGAATTTCTGCGGTCATAATGCCTTTGGTCCTGTACGCCTATATGCGATATGCAGTATGGGAGGGGGGAAATGGGAAAAATGGACAAGATAATAGGTTGATTCGATCGTTCAGGTGCCCCCGCTCGCTCGCTCCCTAGCTGCTGCCAACCCAACCAGGTATCTATTGTGCCATCTAAAACTGGAAAGTTATGACTCTCGCCAGTGGGATTACCCGCTTTTTTCGTTTTTTCCGCCATATTCACTGGCAAACTTTACAGCAGGTCCTGGAACGGGCTGCCAGACAGCGATTGCCGGGTTTGTCGGCGGAAATGGCTTACAATGCCATGCTGGCTTTGTTCCCCGCCATTTTGGCTTTGCTCAATGCCATTGGCTTAGTGGAAGCTTCTCGCCGTACTTTGACCAGGCTGGCCGTTCGCTTGAGCGAGGTAGCGCCGGAACAGGTGCTTACGATTATTGAAGATTTTATCGAACAAATTACGATCGATCGCTCTAGTGGGTTGTTTTCCCTCAGTTTTTTTATTGCTTTGTGGATTTCTTCGGGGGCTATTAGTGCGGCTATGGCGGCTTTGGACCAAATTCACCAACTGCCCCGTTCCCAAAGACGACCTTTTTGGAAGGCGAAGTTAATTTCTTTGTTGCTGACGGCAGGTACGATGGTCATGCTGGTGGTGGCCTGCTTTTTGTTTTTTATTAGCGATTGGCTGGTGGGGATGGCCGCGGAGCAATTGGATGTATTGGGGTCGCTGTTGCTGGCGACTTGGCGATTGTTGAGCTGGCCCCTGTCGCTGGGATTGGTGGCGGCAGCGTTTGCGTTTATTTATCGCTACGGACCCAGCCGCTGGCATCCCGGTACGCCGCTGATTCCCGGTGCCGCGATCGCGGCGATTTTGTGGGCTTTGGCTTCGGGAATGTTTCGCTTTTATGTGGGCAATTTTGCCCATTACAACCGCATTTACGGGACTGTGGGGGCGATCGCAATTTTGCTATTGTGGCTGTATCTCACCTCCCTCAGCATGCTGGTGGGAGCGCAATTGAACGTTACGGTGGGACACAACATGCACCGCCACGGCGACCTGTACCCTGCCCCTGACCAGGCAACTTTTTATATGGAAGAGGAGCAAAAGCGCGAGGAGGGAGAAGACGGCAAAATGGGAAAATCGACCGTGGATACCACGGAATAGATTTTCTAACCTTTTCCTAGCTGGCCGGCTCAATTTTCCGCTGGTAGCATCAGTGGACCCTATCGATGGCCTGGTCCGGTCAAAATTCTCTCCCGACCATCTTGACAAATGAATGGGAAAGCGCTAATATTGCATGCTCAAACCAGGAACGGGGCCCTAGCCCTGGCATGCACTGACCCCAAAACCAGGCGATCGCAAGCGGCGGGCAAGGCAGCCAGGCAGGAAGTAGCAGCGTTTTGGTCGCAACCGATTGTTTCTCGTTCCAGACCACCCGTAACCATCCCATGCTAAGGTTCTGGTAAAACCCCGATCTGGTTTGCCGCACCTGCCAACGCCAGCACCATTTGCTATCTTCCGAATATTCCTACTGTCCTCACCGATTGCCAAAAGCCACCGTGTCTATTCCTCAAAACCCCTCGCAACCGAATCCCAGAATGCCTAGCGCTACCGAGAGAATCACGCCGGTTATTGCCCTCAAGGAACTGGTCGCGCGCCTGCAACGGGAACAGCATAAAGTTCACGACTTGCTCAGTTCGCTGGGGTTTGCCCTGCGCAGCTTTAACAACCTCAATCAATTTTTAGAATTAATTCCTTTGGTGGCCAGTCGCGTCACCGATGCGGATGGTGGTGCCCTCATTCTGTACAAACCCGACGGTCAGGTGAAGCTACACCAACTCCACTGCCACCGCGATCGCAACTGTCAGGACGTACGTTCGGCGTTGGAAAAGGTGGTCCACCAAATTTCAGTGGGGGATGCCACCACACAGCTATCGGCCCTTTCGGAAAGCCTGGATACCCAAGTCCAATCGGACCTGGGGGAAGACGTACAGCTTTTTGGCACGCCAATTTTGGTCAAACGGGTAGAACGGGGGAGATTGTATGTATTTAGCCGCCAAGAAGACTACACCTGGACGGAAACCCGACAAAAATTAATTCGCCTGGTGGCCGACCAAACCGCTGTTGCCATCGATAATGACGAACTGGCGGTCAAACTACGCAAAAAAGAACGTTTGGACCGGGAACTGGAAATTGGCGGCGAAATCCAACAGCAGCTACTGCCGCGCCAGTTTCCTACCATTGCCGGGGTCAAACTCGCCGCCCGCTGCAAAACCGCCGACCAAGTGGGGGGCGATTATTACGATTTTATTCCCGTAGCCCCCGACCCGAAAGATACCAACTATCCAGGAGGACATCCGGAAGGCAAATGGGCGATCGCAATTGGCGATGTGATGGGAAAAGGCGTTCCCGCTGGCTTGATTATGACCATGACCCGGGGCATGTTACGCGGGGAAGTCTTTAACGGCTACTCCCCTAGCAAAATTTTGCAGCACCTGAACTGGGCGATGTATGCCGATTTGGAAAACTCCCATCGCTTTGTAACCCTATTTTACGCGGAATACGACCCCAAAAGCCGCCTGCTTTCCTACAGCAATGCTGCCCACAATCCCCCTTTGCTGTGGCAAGCCCGCGAAAAAACTGTCCAGCGTCTGGACACTTCCGGCATGCTCATCGGTTTGGCCCCCGACAGCCAATACGGCGTCGATCGCGTTCAACTACAACCGGGGGATATGCTCCTATACTATACCGATGGCTTTACCGACGCTGCCAGCGCCACCGGCGATCGCTTTGACGAAGAAAATTTAATAGAAGCCTTTCAAACGGCCTGCCAGCGTGATTATGCCGCCCAAGCTACCATCGACCACATTTTTGATTGCGTAGAAGAATTTGTGGCAGGTGGCGGGTCCAGTCAAGACGATATGACCCTGGTGGTGATGCAGGTAGAACCACCTACTGCTTAAAATTCCTGCTGCCATTGGGAAGTGGTGGTATCGATGGTCACCTCTTTGGGATTGGCCGTTTCTCCCAAGGACCGAGGCGTTCCCGAACTCCCTTTGCGAACGCTCAAACCGCCGGCATTCCCTGCTAAAATAGTAATTTCCTCCTGAGCCGTCCAACGCTGGCGATCGCCCGGTTGCAATGTCCCCTCAAACACCAGTTTCCCATCCGCTTGCACCCGTACCCAACACCGTTCCTGGGCTTCCACAATCACCGGCACTGTAGCTGGTTGCTGCTTCGGTGGGCTCGCTGCCGGCGGTGAGGGTTGGTTGCCTGCCACCCCCGCCTGTTGCGGCGTTTCAACTGCTGGCGTTGGAGAAGGTTCTGCCTCGATGGTGGTTTCGCTGCGAAACCTGGATAGGGATGGACGCCACAGAAAAACCGCCAATCCCCCCACAGCTACCAGACCCACCGCAGCAGCAGCTACTTTCACCGGCATACCCAAGCGAAAGCGATCGCGCTTTGGGGTGGCAGGGGATGCTGCTGCGGTGGTTTCCTGCTGGTTGGCGTTGGTTTCCTCCGCCGGTGGGGGACTAGCGGAAAAATCAAACAGCGAAACCACTTGTTGGGGCAACCCCTGCAGCGTCGCCCACAAACCGCCGTTGGTAGTAGAACGCTCAGTAATCGTCTGGAAAGACATTTGGCTAGCTACCTGCAAGCGATCCACCGGCAATTGCTGTGCCAGCTGTGCCCCATCCAACCCCAAAGCATCGCCGTAGCGACGGAGAATTCCCTGAGTATATACCGGTTCCGGCAACGCCCTTGGATCGGCGTTTTCAATGGCTTCCAGAATACAGTGACGAATGTAGGTTTTCGCAGCAATGGTTTGCAAACTCAGAGATTGCTGCTGCCGACATTGCTGCAATTGCCGTCCAATTTCTCGAAGCTTCTCCAATTGTTCGCTGTGCCATGCATTCACGATAATTATTGCCCAGATAATGACGTTCGTACAACGGGATGGACAAGCAGACAACAGCATTTTATCAAATTTCGGGACCGACTGCTGTCACTCGGTGGATGCTAGCCAGTTATGGGTCTAAGGCTGCAATACATTCCATTTCCACCAAACTATTTTTGGGCAGCCCCGCCACCTGTATGCAAGCGCGTGCCGGCGCATTTTCTGCGTCGAAGTACCGCCCGTAGGCTTGATTGACCCGGGCAAAATCGTTCATATCCGCCAGATAAATATTGATTTTCACCACCTGCTGCCAGTTCGCCCCAGCTGCCTGTAAAATCGCTTCCATATTCGCCATCACCTGTTCGGCTTGTTTGGCCGCATCCTGGGGATAGACAATTTCGTTGGTTTGCGGGTCCAAAGGAATTTGTCCGGAAACAAATAGCAGACGACCGGTGGCAATAGTGGCTTGGTTGTACGGACCCACTGGTGCCGGGGCTTTATCGGTGCGAATTCCTTCAGGTACCATAGAGCGTTGGATTTTTCGGAGGGCAAGTACGGTATTCTGGGGATTAATGTACATGAAAAGCGAGCGATCGCCAATTCCCCAAGGAGGAAAATTCGATCGATTTGTTACGCGCGCACTCTTGGCTATTTCCCCCACTTCCCACTCCCCCCTATGCGCTCGGTTGGGGGTGTCTGGCGGGTTGGTTGCTGCTGGCACCCACGACCGCCGCAGCATCCCAGGTGGCTTTGCCCCCACCCAACGATGTACCGGAAGAAATTTTGCGTACGGAAATTATTTTACCGGCGCGATCGCCCATTGACGGACAACCCATGTCGCCGGCGGAATACGCCCAACTCACCGAACGCTTGCAAGAAAATACTGCCACGCGCCACCAACTCAACCCGGATGTAGAACACACGATTTTTATGTTGCGCCTACTGCGCCTGTTTCGCAGTCTCAACCCCTTTGAATAGCTGCGGCGTTAAAACCATTGATTGTGTTACGATCCGAAAAACAAATAGGGGAGAAGTATTCTTTGGCAACCAGCGACCATCCCTCCATTCCCGCCAACTTCCACAGGAAAACAGGAAACGTCGTAACTTCTAGGAAATTGTCAGCACTCCCGGCTGAAGCACGGGGGCTTCGTGCCTCCAGCTTCAGGTAGCTGACCAGCCCTTCGCCCTTTGGGGCTATGTGTTTAGAGTTATGGCACCTACAAATGCTTTCGGTGTTTGGGGAAGGCGACTAAAGTCGCCGTTCGTTTTTCCTCCCGGCGCTAAAGCGACAGGGCTTGCAAACCTATCGAAGATTTTTCGTGACCCATGACTGAGCAGATGCAGTGGACGAACGCTTTGTCAACCCGTCCTTCCCTAGAGGAGGCAGTGAAGGAAGTTTCCGCCACCGCCCAACAACAGCTGTATGCGACCCCCGATTTGGCGATTGTGTTTATTTCTGCTGCTTTCGCCAGCGAATGTACGCGCTTGATGCCCCTACTACAAGCCCAACTGCCAGAAGGAACCACGGTGGTTGGCTGTGTCGGTGGTGGTGTGGTGGCGGTGGATGGGGATGGCAACCCCACCGAACTGGAAGAAAAACCGGCGATTAGTTTGACTCTAGCTTACCTGCCCCGGGTGGAAGTACGTGCTTTTCATTTGACGGCGGAAGGGCTGCCGGATTTGGATGCGCCCCCCAATCGCTGGGTGGAGCTGACGGGGGTTTCCCAAGAACCAGAACCCACGTTTGTGATTTTGGCGGACCCATTCACGTCTAAAATTTATGATGTACTGCAAGGGTTGGATTATGCCTATCCCAAGTCGGTGAAACTCGGTGGTTTGGCTTCGGGTGGGGTAGGTACGCAAACAGGTCTGTTTAGCAACGGACAGCTCTACCGCGGCGGTACGGTTGGTGTGGCCCTGAGCGGCGAAATTCAGGTGGATACGATTGTAGCTCAGGGATGCCGCCCCATTGGGCCGGTGTATCGGGTGACCGAAGGCGAGCGCAATATTTTGCTGGGGTTGGAACCGGTCAGTGGTGATGCTGCAGGGGGGTCCCAAGTGCAAACACCTCTGGAGGCTTTGCGGGAGTTAGTGCAAAGTTTGGACGAACGCGATCGCGAATTGGCTCAGAATTCCCTGTTTGTGGGGGTGGTGCGCGATGAGTTTAAGTCAGATTTGCAACACGGGGATTTCTTGATTCGCAATTTGTTGGGGATCGACCCCAAACAAGGGGCTATGGCTTTAGGCGATCGCATTCGTGTGGGGCAACGCATTCAGTTTCACCTGCGGGATGCCCAAACTTCGGCGGAGGATTTGGAGATGCTGTTGGAGCAATACAAACTACGCGATCGCAACCCACCTGTGGGAGCACTGATGTTTGCTTGTTTGGGACGCGGCTCGAATTTGTACAAGCAACCCAATTTTGATTCGAGTTTGTTCTTTCAATATGCCGGTGCCATGCCCCTGGGGGGCTTTTTCTGTAACGGCGAAATTGGACCGGTGGGAGAGGGAACGTTTCTGCACGGATATACGTCCGTCTTTGGGATTTTTTCCAGACCCCAGGCGAAAAAAGAAACCAGCTCTGCTACTTCCTAAGATGATGGTGAAGGGATAACGACGAAAGACCTTGGCTCGTCCTGCTTTTAGCATTTTTCTGGCTTGAGCGGGATGGGTCGGGTC
>NZ_LNDC01000009.1 GCF_001870905.1 Geitlerinema sp. PCC 9228 | reverse complement strand
TGGACTGAAGGCTACGTGTGAGACATCACCTTCGTGCCCGAGAGTCTGCAAGAGTTCTCCCTGGCGATTCCACAATTTCACCGTATTGTCCCAGCTAGCAGAAGCAATGGTGTTGCCATCTGGACTAAAGGCTACGTGAGTGACCGGACCTTCGTGTTGGAGAGTACTACTGTTTGCCATCCTTTGCTGGCTGGGATATATAAATTGCGCTACATTGCGGTCAATTCGTAGAAATCGATCGCCCATCAGCCAAGAATTTTCTTGTTTCTGGTAGGCTTCCAAGCTTTCAATCAAACTTTCCACTCGGCTTCCCGATAGATAAAGAGCACGAGCCGCTTGCGCTTGACTGACAATACTTTCTTTTTGTGCTTGCCGCCATTGCCATCCCGCAACCGAAGCTAAAACCAAAGCCACCCCAGAAAAAATGCTCAAACCAAGCATCGCATTCCGACGCCGCCTTTGCGCTTGTCTAGCTTTTCTTTCCCCTTCTGTCAAACTGGCATCCAAAAATTGATTTTCTATTTCCCGCAAGCCACCCAGTTGCTCGAAAGCGCCAGCTCTACGCAAAGCCTGGATTTGTTCCAGTCGGGTTCCTTGCAGTAATTCTTCTCGTGCTGCTTGTTCGCCACGTTCGTTTCGCACTCGCTGCCAGCGTTGGGTTTCGTCGGTGAGAAAGTTTTTTAGCGCGATCGCTTCTTTCTCTTGTTCGATCCATTGCTTTAACCGGTCCCAAGACACCAATAAAATTTCGTGAGCAAGCTCCACGATCGCTACTTGCTTTCTGGCACGGTCAGCAGCCATACCTGGATAAGTTTCCCGGTCTTCATACGCCAAGCTGCTTACTAATAAATTTTCATCGATGAGTCGCTGTAATGTATCGCTGGTGGTGCCTTCGGCAAACTCGTCGCGATGGGCTTGCCGGGAAACCACGCGATCGCCCCCTTCTGCCTGGACAATATTGACCAACTTTAGCAAAATAGACTTGGTTGCTTGTTGTTGTTCCAAGCTCATCTGCTGGTAAATTTGCTCTATTTGGGTTTTTAAAGCGCCCCGAACCCCCTGCAAATCTTGATAGGTTTGCCAGTTCAAGGTCCGGTCTTCAATATGCGCCTCACCACGTTCGTTTTGCGTTTCGCATTCTCGTTTCCACAGCAAATCTAGTGTATACTGCAACAAAGGCAAATACCCTTTTTGCCCTTGCACGTCGCCAATAATTTGCTTGACCAATCCTTCTTCAAATACGATCCCATGTTGGGCGGCTGGTTGTTCGATGGCTTGCCGCAGTTCTTCCGGTTCCATTTCTGCGACAAAAAAGTAACTATTTTGGTTGATGAGCTTTCCCCAAGCAGGATAGTAGCTAAAATGCTCTTGAAAATCCGCCCTCATGCCCAAAACTACGCGCAAGCTATCGTCGGCTTGGGCAATGACATCTGCCAATCCCTGCAAAAATTGCTGGCGAACTTCTTCTTCTCCACAGTTGGTAAATACTTCTTCAAATTGGTCGATAAACCAAAGCCAACGGCTGTCGGAGTCTTTCAGCTTCTCAACTACATTCAAAAGCGTTTGCGCTTCCGGTTTCAAAGCGATTTTGGCTTCCGATTCTCGAAATTGATAGTCCTTTTCCTCGCTCAAAAGGCATCGATACAAGGAGGCAAATGGGTCTTCGCCGGGCGTAAAAATAAAGTCGTAGAATTTTTGGTTGCCCAACGACTTCCGCAGTTCGGGAATGGCACCAGCCCTAACCACCGAGGATTTGCCACTGCCAGAAGCGCCTGTCACGAGGGTAAATTGGTTGCTGTTGATGGCTTCTAGCAGTTGCTGGATGAGCTTATCCCTGCCAAAAAAGCGATCGCGATCTTTGGTATTGAAGCGTCTTAATCCTTGATAGGGAGAATGTTTGATGAGTTCTCGCTGCGTAATCTCCCGTGCCGAGATTTGCAGGATTTGGCTTTCGATGGTCGTGTTTTGAACCGGTGCAAAAGTAATGGTATTGCTGCTACCACTTACAGATACATCTTGCAATTTGTTACTTTGGTCCTGAGAAGCAGATGGATCGTTCATAGAAATCCATTAATCCATTGAACGTGTTAGCCAATTTTATATCTAAAATGGCCAGATCTTGCAAGCAATGGAAAACCGCCTCCTCGGGATGTGAGAGCAGGCGGTGGGGGGATAGTGGCTGTTATGCAGTTTTCCCTAGACATTTTTGCCGTTTGAGCCGTTTTCGCGATCGCTCTTAGGACAAATTCTTAGCTGTTGGGAAGGGTGTTGCTGGCGTAAGCATCCATCCCATAAGCCGGAGTGCGGGTGCTGTAGTCAGTATCCTGACCGGTGACCGACTTGGCTAATTGTTCAAAGGAATCAGAACGCCAGTTGCGGGAATGAATGGGCTTGCTTTGTTCGCCGCGGAAATAAGCTTGCGTTCCTAGTAGGGCAGCAGCAACCCAGCCGATGGCAAATAGAGCAATTAAAATCGTTGTCATAGCAACCTCCTTGTTAGATTTTTCTGTAAGCTTTTCCTTGATTTTTCGGTAAGATTCTTAGCTGTTGGGAAGGGTGTTGCTGGCGTAAGCATCCATCCCATAAGCCGGAGTGCGGGTGCTGTAGTCGGTATCTTGACCGGTTACAGACTTGGCTAGTTGTTCAAAGGAATCAGAACGCCAGTTACGTTGGTGAATGGGTTTGCTTTGTTCGCCGCGGAAGTAAGCTTGCGTTCCTAGTAGGGCAGCAGCAACCCAGCCGATGGCAAATAGAGCAATTAAAATCGTTGTCATAGCAACCTCCTTAGGTGGTTTGTTAAGCTTTTGTTTCATTTCTGTTAATAAATGTAACAATCCTTTGCAAGTATGTCAATGTCCTTGCTATATTATTCTGTTCGGTTTTACTTCCCTTTGAAGGTTCGGTTGCCTCCGAAAAGCCAGGTTGAGCCTTACCGCTTCCCATGGCAGGCAGAGGCTAGAAAGCGATATTCGGCCAAATTTTGTAAAGCTGACCGAACCAAAAATAAAAGGGGCGAATTTTTTCGCCCCCAGCATGTATTTTTAGATCGACTATGCAACCTAGGAAGTAATCGTTCCCGTTAGCGGCGAACTAGCATTGGCGCGTTGGGCGACCGGAATGCGTCCGGCTGCACGGGCCAAACGTCCGGCTTCCACTGCCATAGCCATTGCCCTGGCCATAGCCGGGGGATTTTTGGCTTGCGCGATCGCGGTATTGATCAACACCGCATCTGCCCCCATTTCCATCGCTTGGGCTGCTTCCGAAGGCGTACCAATGCCAGCATCCACCACCACCGGTACCTGGGCATTTTCAATAATAATCTGCACATTGGCCGCCGTTTGAATGCCTTGACCGGAACCAATGGGAGACCCCAAAGGCATCACCGTGGCACAACCCACTTCTTCCAAACGCTTGGCGAGGATGGGATCGGCATTGATGTAAGGCAACACCGTAAATCCTTCACGAATCAATTTTTCTGCTGCTTCCAAGGTTCCCACCGGGTCGGGAAGCAAATAGGTGGGGTCGGGAATGACCTCTAACTTCACAAAATTGTTATCTTCCTGCCCCAACATTTTCGCCATTTCCCGCCCCAAGCGAGCCACGCGAATTGCATCATCTGGGGTTTTGCATCCTGCCGTGTTGGGAAGCATCCAAATTTGATTCCAGTCAATTGCTTCTGCCAACCCTTCGTGACCGGGTGCGTTGTTTTGTACGCGGCGAATGGCGACGGTAACCATTTCGCAGCCACTGGCGGTCAGGCTATGTTGCATCTCGCTGATGTTGCGATATTTGCCCGTACCAGTAATCAACCGAGAGCGAAAACAGCGATCGCCAATTTCCAAGCGATCGCTAGAACCATTCCACTCTGGTATATAGTTGCTATCGAAATTGTGCTTTGGCGTAGCAAATTGCATAGTTTTGCCATCTTGTGGGGATACGTGGGAAATGGAGGTGCCGCGATCGCCATTGCCACCATTTTCCTCATAAGCAGGTGAGTGGGAAGGTTGGAACCGACGCCAGTGAAAATGAGCAAGCAGCGGATCGGCATTTCCATCCAACATCCAATCCGCGAGAATCTGTGCCGTCACCGGTGCCAGTAAAATCCCATTGCGATGGTGCCCCGTTGCCAGAGTTAAATTCTCGCAAGGACTGCTACCCAAAATTGGCAACTCATCCGGTGGCGTCGGTCGGAAGCCCCACCAAACCCTCTCCAAAGGATAGTCTCGCAGCAACGGAAACAGGCGCATAGCCCGCCCCAACAAAGCATGGATGCCAGCCGGCGTATTGTAAGGGGTCAACCCCGCATCTTCCACTGTCGCCCCCACCACAATGGTGCCATCGCGCCGGGGAACAATGTAGGTATAGGGACCAAACAACACCCGATGCAAGGGCAAATCAGCAAACTTACTATTGGTTTGTCCGTTAGTGTTCCCCCCAGCCCCCGGAATCCGCACCGAGAACATCTGTCCTTTTTTGGGAGAAACCGGGATAGGGAGCAATTGCTGAGACCAAGCCCCCGTCGCCAGAACGTATTGGTCGGCGGTGAAATCGCCGGCAGTGGTTTGCAGTTTGGCAACGCGACCTTTTGCTTGGACAATCGCTTCTACCGTTACCCCTTCGCGCAATTCCACCCCAACCTCAGCGATAGCGGTTCGTAGGGCTTTGCCCAGCATGCCAGTGTTTGCTTGAGCGTCTTCGGGATACCACCAGCCACCAGCAACTTCTTCCCCCAAGTAAGGTTGAAATTCGCGAATTTGTTCGCGGTCCAACCAATAGGAAGGGGCCAAATTGTGTTGCGGTGGGGAGGCATCCGCTTCTTCGCCGGCATAAAAAGGCGCTAGAAAGCCACACGCCCAATAGCCAGGGTCGATACCGCTAATTTCCTGCAGTTGGCGCGTCCATTCCGGATACATGGAACGACTGCGCAAACACAGATCGAGCATGGGTCCTGGTGGAATGGCTTCAGACTGGGGAGCGAGCATGCCGGCTGCAGTGTACAACGCGGCTTCTCGATCGTCGCGACTGAGCACCGTTACCCGGCTGTCGCGGCTGCGTTGCTTTAATTCCAGGGCTAAGCTCAAACCAATGATGCCGCCACCAATAACGATAATTTCGCGGTTGGTCATTTTTGATTCTTTTCTACGGTCTAATTGCTGATAAATTGAGGGGAACAACGATCGATTGGTCCGATGGGTAGGTTATCCTGGGACTATCCTCTACCCCTCGGGGGTCCATCGCAAGCGATCGCCTTGTCCCCAAAATCCGTCGTATTTGGTTACGCGCACGTCTCCCAACACTTTGGTTTGACAGGACAAGCGGCGATTTTTCCTGGGAGAATGAGGCGGCAGATTGAGGCGACTTTTCTCCCGCCAACCGGCTGGGGAAACGTCTCCTTCCACGGCAACGGTACAGGTGCCGCAGGTGCCAATACCGTGGCAATTAATGGTGGAAGCCAAGTCATTATATACATCTACGCCGTTTTCCAACAGCACTTGGCGGAGATTGGCTCCCTGAGGACATTCAAAGGTTTTTCCTTGAGCAGTTACTTTTGGCATAACGACTCCAGCCATTACAATAGGTGAGGTAACCAAACCATCGAGTCCAAAACTTGGTTCCGGTCGCGATCGCGATCGAAACGAGTTTGCCAGTTGCTAGTCAGCGACTGTCGTTCGATCCGAAAATGTATGGTTGCTTCCATCTTGCCAAAAATCTCGTAGTATCCCAATTCTTCTAGCTTTGTTGCCATGATCCATACAAACCATTCCACTGCCGAACCAGCCAATCAAGTTTGGATTTACGACACCACCCTGCGCGATGGTTCCCAACGAGAAGGGATTTCTCTGTCCCTAGAAGATAAAATTCGGATTGCCCGCAAGCTAGATGAATTGGGCGTTCATTTTATCGAAGGGGGATGGCCGGGGGCCAATCCGAAAGATGTGCAATTTTTCTGGCGGTTGCAAGAAGAACCTTTAGAACATGCGGAATTGGTGGCTTTTTGTTCCACCCGCCATCCCAAGAAAATCCCTGCCGAAGACCCGAAAATGCAGGCGATCCTATCGGCGGGCACCCGTTGGGTAACCATTTTTGGCAAATCTTGGGATTTGCACGTCACCGAAGGATTACAAACCACTTTGGACGAGAACCTGCGCATGATTGGCGATACCATCGAATATTTGCGATCGCAGGGGCGACGGGTCATTTACGACGCGGAACACTGGTTTGACGGCTACCAGCAAAATCCCGAATACGCTTTAAAAACCCTCCAAGCCGCGATCGCAGCCGGTGCGGAATGGTTGGTTTTCTGCGATACCAACGGCGGCAAACTCCCCCACGAAATCCAGCAAATTCTCACAGAAGTTTACGATGCGATCGGCACAGAAGCTGCCAGCGCTGGGATTCGCTACGGCATTCACACCCACAACGACTCGGAGACCGCCGTTGCCAACGCTATAGAATCCGTTCGCGGTGGCGTCACCATGGTCCAAGGAACCATCAACGGCTACGGAGAACGCTGCGGCAATGCCAATCTCTGTGCCTTGGTGCCCAACCTCCAGTTAAAACTGGGATACGACTGTTTGAGCGAACAACAGCTATCCCACTTAACCGAAACCAGCCGCTATGTCAGCGAGGTGGCCAACTTAGCCCCCAACGAACATGCAGCTTTTGTCGGTCGTTCCGCCTTCGCTCACAAAGGGGGCATCCACGTTTCCGCAGTGCAGAAAAATCCCCTCACCTACGAACACATCCGACCCGAGGTGGTGGGCAACCAACGTCGAATTGTTATTTCCGATCAATCTGGCACGAGCAATATTTTATCAAAAGCCAAAAGCTTTGGCATCGACCTACAAAGCAATACCACCGCTTCTCGGGAATTGCTCAACCAACTGAAAAAACTAGAAAACGAAGGCTACCAATTTGAAGCCGCCGAAGCCAGCTTCGAGCTGTTGATGCGGGGATATTTGGGGCAACGTCAGAATTTCTTTGAACTCAAGGAATTCTACGTCCACAACCACAAACAGAACAGCTATACCACCTCCCTAGCCACCATCAAAGTTGCCGTGGGTGGGAAAGACATTATCGAAGCTGCCGAAGGCAATGGTCCTGTATCCGCTTTAGATGCTGCCTTGCGCAAAGCCTTGATTAACGTGTACCCGGAAATTTCCGAATACCACCTCACCGACTACAAGGTGCGGATTCTCGACAGTGCCTCGGGAACCTCTGCCACCACCCGCGTTTTGGTTGAATCGAGCAACGGCGAAACCCGTTGGACTACCGTCGGTGTTTCTGGCAATATCATCGATGCTTCCTATCAAGCCGTTGTTGAAGGTTTGGAATACGGTTTGATGTTGCAGAAGGCATCTCAACCTGCCAGCCCAGCCGAAAGTTAATTTTCGGTTTGCTGGGAAAACCCAGGAAATCCATCCAGATGGCCAGCCTTGGGTGGGGTGATTTTTTTGCTTCTACGCTTGCTGGGGAAAATCCGTTTATTGAACCCTAAAAAAACAGGCACCATCTAGCCAAAAACATATTTTTCGTAGGAGCACGTCCATTTTAATTTGGTAGGTAAAGCGATGGTCCGAAGGAACGGTGCGGTAGACACCATCGCTAAGATTTTGGCTTTGGAAAGAATCTAGCCATTAAGCTACCCAGCAATTTTAACCTAGATGCGCTAGTAGGGTGGGCATTGCTCACCCTACAATTTTAATTGTGGTTTTTACATACCGGACGGGCGATTAACCGTGGATGGCAGGAGCACTCACAGCCACTGGCTGTACCTCACTAGCTGCCAAATCTAAGGGATAGTTGTGAGCGTTACGTTCGTGAATCACTTCAATTCCCAAGTTAGCGCGGTTAATGATGTCAGCCCAGGTATAAATGACCCGTCCTTCGCTGTCGAGAACTGAATGGTTGAAGTTAAACCCATTCAGGTTGAAAGCCATGGTGCTAATGCCCAAAGCAGCAAACCAAATTCCAATAACGGGCCAGGCACCAAGAACAAAGTGCAAGGCACGGCTGTTGGTGAAGGAAGCATGTTGGAAAAAGACGCGACCCAAATAGCCGTGGGCAGCAGTTAGATTGTAGGTTTCTTCTTCTTGTCCGAAACGATAACCGTTATTGGCGGATTCGAGTTCGGTGGTTTCCCGAATAATGCTGGATGTCACTAGAGAACCATGCATGGCGGAGAACAAAGCACCACCGAAAACGCCCATGACCCCCAGCATGTGGAACGGATGCATGAGGATGTTATGTTCTGCTGAGAAGACAATCATGAAGTTAAAGGTGCCGGAGATGCCTAGCATGAGGCCGTCGGAAAAGCTGCCTTGACCGATGGGATAAATGAGCAAAACGGCGGTAGCGGCAGCCACTGGTGCGGAAAAGGCTACGGCAATCCAAGGACGCATTCCCAGCCGGTAGCTCAGTTCCCACTCCCGACCCATGTAGGTGTAAATGGCAATCAGGAAGTGGAAGATAATCATTTGGTAGGGACCGCCGTTGTACAACCATTCGTCCATGGAACTGGCTTCCCATATGGGGTAAAAGTGCAAGCCAATGGCCCCGGAAGAAGGAACGACAGTAGCGGTGATGATATTATTGCCGTATAAAAGCGAGCCGGTGACTGGTTCCCGGATGCCGTCAATGTCTACGGGAGGGGCTGCTATAAATGCCAAAGTAAAGACAATGGCCGATACCAGAGCGGTGGGGATGAGCAAAACGCCAAACCAACCGATGTAAAGACGGTTTTCGGTGCTGGTAATCCAGCGGCAAAACCGCTCCCAAAGACCGACGTTTTTGCGTTGTTGCAGGTCAGCAATCATAGGTTCAAATCTGATTTATATGTCAACAAGCTTTACCAAATAGAATTTGGATCGTGGTTTCTATTAACGCTTAATAACCATTTGGTTGTCAAGAGAGATTTTATTAAGAAAACCAAAGTTCTTTTCATACAGGGATTTCAGAATATTTGCACGGGCATTCAGAGATGCGGTGGCTTTCCCCTGTGTGTCTAGCGATCGCTTATTTTGGTTCCACAAAAAACAAAAAAGTTCCCTTCCTGTGCTAAACTTTATTTATGAAAACTTGTTTAAACAAATAAACCAAGGGGGGACATCAAGGATAGGCAAAGCAACACTATTTTTCCTCAAACCAAGACATTCTAGCGATCGCGGTTGGGTCTCTCAGCGCCAACCTACTTTCTTCACCAACAGCAATTTTTTATAATTTGTATATATTTTCATAGGTTGTATCTCGGTCTTTACAGGAACAGCAGGGGAAGAGGAGGGACCAACCACCCCTTCCCCAAATCAACAAGACCTGCAAAATTTGCCAAAATAGAGAAGAAAAGGTATTGAAAAAGAATTTGAGAGGAAAATACAGCCCATGACTTTAAATAGCAACTTTCGGGAAGCCTATCGTCAGGCTCAAAGCCAAGACGTTATTGGTCCTAATGTTATTCCCAAGGCATTGCCCTTTGTAGGGGGCGGCTTGATTCTCACTGCTTTAGGCGTTTACGGCGGGTTGGGGGTAATCTCCAACTATCCCAACGCCTTCATGCCTTCATTCTGGGTCGCTTTAATTGCCGAAATTGTCCTGTTCTTCGTGGCTCGCAACGTTGCGGAAAAAGGCAACAATGCCACCGCTACCCCCATTTTAGCCACCTATAGTCTGCTGTCTGGCTATACCCTCAGCGCCATTATTTTGGTAGCTCTGAGTACCTCTGGGGTTGGCTTGCCAGGCATCGGCATTGCTGCTGGCGGTTGCGGCATTACTTTTATTGCCGCGCGACAAATCGGTTCCAACCTCTCAGATCGCGATGGCATGGCGCTAGCCCAAACGGTACAATTGGGATTAATTGCCCTTATTGTAGTTTTACTCGGCCAGCTGCTGTTCAGTCTGTTTGGGATTTATACCCCTGGGTGGCTGGAATTCGCCATTTCTGGTATCGGCGTGGTTATCTTTGCCGGTATGGCTGTGGTAGATTTCTACATCATGCCGCGCAGCTACAAGGACGAGCAATACTTATCTGCTGCCCTGGGCATGTATTTGACCTACATTAACTTGTTTATCTTCATTTTGCGCTTGTTAATCGCTATCAACGGCGGCGGTCGCGATTAAGCGATCGCTGGGGTAGCCACAACGCGATCGGACGGCTAAGGTACGGTTTCTACGAATTAGCACTCCAGCCAAGGGAGTGCTAAATTTTTTATTTGAAGAGCTCTAAGAGCAGCAAGCAAGTATGGCCAAGCAGGTAGAATTTCGCGAAGAGTCGCGGCGATCGCTGGAAGCAGGGATTAACGCCCTCGTCAACGCCGTTCGCATTACCATGGGACCCAAAGGTCGCAACGTGGTCCTAGAAAAGCAGTACGGTGCCCCAGAAATCGTTAACGACGGCATCACCATTGCCCAAGACATCGAACTAGAAGATCCTTTAGAAAATACCGGCGCGCAACTCATTAGAGAAGTTGCCTCCAAAACCAAAGAACTCGCCGGAGACGGTACCACCACCGCCACCGTCCTCGCTCAAGAAATGATTAGCGAGGGTCTCAAAGTCGTTGCTGCAGGTGCCAATTCTGTAGCCGTACGACGCGGGATCGAGAAAACCGTCAACCACCTGGTGAAAGAAATTGCCTCCGTTGCCAAACCGGTAGAAGGGGAAGCCATCGAACAAGTGGCTACCGTTTCCGCCGGCGGTGACGAAGAAGTCGGTAAAATGATTTCCGACGCCATGGCGCGAGTCACCAAAGATGGCGTAATTACCGTAGAAGAATCCAAATCCCTCGCCACCGAACTGGACGTAGTGGAAGGGATGCAAATCGATAGAGGATATCTTTCCTCCTATTTTGTCACCGACCAAGAACGCATGGTCGTAGAACTAGAAAATCCCTACCTCCTGATTACGGATAAGAAAATCAGTGCCGTTCAGGATTTGGTTTCCAACCTCGAACAGGTGGCTCGTTCCGGTCGTCCCCTATTAATTATTGCCGAAGATATCGAAGGGGAAGCCCTGGCGACTTTGGTAGTGAACAAGTCTCGCGGCGTGTTAAACGTAGCGGCGATTAAAGCTCCCGCATTTGGCGAGCGCCGCAAAGCCATGCTACAAGACATCGCCATCCTGACCGGTGGTTCCCTAATTTCCGAAGACATCGGCTTGACCTTGGATAATGTTTCCATGGACCAACTGGGAACCGCCAACAAGATTACCATTACCAAAGACGATACCACCATCGTTGCCAATACTGACAGCAAGAACCAACAAGCGGTGCAAAAACGCATCAGCCAACTGCGTCAGGCACTAGAAGACACCGATTCCGAATACGACAAAGAAAAACTACAAGAACGCATTGCTAAACTAGCCGGTGGCGTCGCGGTGATCAAAGTCGGTGCTGCCACTGAAACCGAACTCAAAGACCGCAAACTGCGTATTGAAGACGCCCTCAATGCCACCAAAGCGGCGGTAGAAGAAGGCATCGTTCCCGGCGGCGGTACGACCCTTATTCACCTAGCCAACAAGGTGGCAGAACTACGAGATACCCTCGATGAAGAAGAGCGTATCGGTGCCGATATCATCGCCAAATCGCTACAAGCCCCCGTACGTCAAATTGCCCACAATTCCGGTGCCGAAGGCTCTGTGGTTGTCGAAAAAGTACGGAATACCGAATTTAACATCGGCTACAACGCCGTTACCGGTGAGTACGAAGACATGATTGCTGCCGGTATCATCGACCCGGCAAAAGTAGTTCGTGCTGCCCTGCAAAACGCTGCTTCTGTGGCTGGCATGGTCCTGACCACCGAAGCCCTGGTCGTTGAAGAGCCCCAACCCGAATCCGCTGGTGGCGATCCCAGTGGCGGCATGGGCGCCATGGGCGGCATGGGCGGCATGGGCGGTATGGGTATGGGTGGCATGGGCATGATGTAACTGCCCGGCTACCTACTTCCCTATAGCCGTCTGTTTGCTATGGAAGGCGCTGTTTCCCAAGCAGTGCCTTCCTTGGTTTTTGGAGGATAATTTGAGGTTCTTGGCAGCGTGGAAGTGTACCGAGCGTACCGAGCTTGGGAGATAGAAAAGTGCAATGAATTTTTTGCTCCGATGCTGAAACTCACTCACCCAACAACGTTGAATTCACCGTTACCCGATCGCCGCCTTCGCTTTGGGATTGGCGTAGGGCAAAGTCTGTGGCTAGCAAAATGGTGGTGGCGTCGCTGCGATCGCTACTGGCAATGGCACTAGCTACGCCGATGCTTACTGTCAGAAAGTTTGGGTTTTGCTGGTTGCCTTTGTTACTGGGAATGGCAATTTTTAAGTTTTTGACGCTTTGACGGATTCTTTCAGCAACTTTTTTGGCTATTTCGGTATCGGCTTGAGGTAAAATGACGGCGAATTCCTGACTGCTATATTTGGCGGCTAGGTCGCTTTGCCGTCGAATACAAGTACAAATGACCCTGGCTACTTGCTGCAGGCAGTTTGCTATGGTGTTGTATTCGCCTCTATACTTTGATAGTGAGAGCAATTGCTGTTCTAAATCTACTGATAGTTCGCATAAAATTAGAGACATCGGGGTGCGATCGCTGGACGATCGCTGCCATTGTTGTTGCAAATAGCGGTCAAAGTAAGGACGGCTCGCCAGTTGGGTGCTTCCATCTAACTCATGAAGACAATTAGCCGCAGCCGCTCGGTCAAAGGGAAGCTGCGTTTCCCCATCGGCGATCGCTGTGTTGGGAGCGGTACCATCAGTTTTCCCAGAGGAGAGGTTGAACCTTGGTAGCTGGGCTTCAAAATAGCGACGGTATAGCTCGCAACTTACGAAAACATGACAATCCTCTAATTGAACAAGTCCCAAACTTTCTAATTTGTAGCCAATTACTGGGTCAACCGGGATTCCTTGGGGAGAGACAACCACCTGCTGCATGGTTTGGGCAAGTTTTGGCTGGTTTTGTAAAATAGCCATCAAACTTTGTAAGTGATTCTGATAAATCCCCTTTGGGGTGCAAGCTGTTTGTAAAATTTGTTCCAGTGGCACGTTATACCGGCGAGTGTGATACAAAGCCTGGGAAAGTAGGTAAGGATGTCCACCCACCAGAGCGACTAGTTTCTTCAACATAGTAGTGCTGAGGTTTTGGCAACCGTATCGATGGGCTAGCTCTAGGGCTTGGTCGAGGGTAAAAGGGGGCAGCTTCAAAGGCAACCCCACATTGAAAGGTGATTGGTTGATGTTCAGGGGAACATAAATCTCGGTAGAATAGACCAAAACCATGCGCAACTGCTTCCAAATGGCTTCCTGTTTGCCTTGTTCGTACCATCCCCGCAGTAAAGATAAAAAATCTTGGGCAATTTCTGGATATTCAAAGACGCGGTTAACTTCGTTGAGTGCCAAAATAATCGGTTTTTCTATATTGGCGAGAATATATCCTTGAAAATATAAAGTGCAGCTAACTTTGGTGCCAATATCTACATCCCAATAACGATCTAGATTGGCATCTAACTGTAACTGACGGGCAACATTTGCACTAAACCAACGCAAAAATCTTTCCAAACTAGAAAATACCTCCCGTTCGGCTTGCTGAAAATCAATTTTTATCCCATCAAAGCCTGCCTGTTCTCCTTTTTCTAAAATTCTGAGCATGAGGGAGCTTTTGCCCATTTTTCTGGGGGCTTTGATGCGAATGACGCTCCCTGGCAAACAAATTTCTTCGTACGCTAGTTCTTCCACTGGTTGGCGGGGAATGTAATAGGGAGAATCTACGGGGATAGGACCGCCAGGGAAAAATAGGGGTTCCTCCACTATGCGATCGCTTGAATTCCGCTCGATCAGTTGTTGTTGGGTTCTGGTTAAACACTGTTGTTCAAATTTTGACCGCAGGTTGGTTTTGGAAATGGGTTCTGTCCACAAGTCGCTCAAAATAGACCACAAACTAGAAGCAGTTTTTCGCAGGTATTCCGGGCCGTAGTGGATTTCTCGGGCCATATAGGCGTAGGTTTTGCCTTCCCAACTCTGACGCAATAAAAACTCTTGCAAAGGTGTCAGCGGGGTCGGTAAGCTAGCGTTTACTATTTGGATAAGTTCGTCAATAGTCATTTCTGCAACGATTTGTCTCTCAATAGACAACAATTGTTTTTCGGAAGCCAAGTTTCTAGACTGTAGAAACAACGGATATCAACGATCGCGGTTTTTATTTTGTTAAAAGATTGGTTGATACTCTGTTTTAGCATAGGTTTTCCGAAGGGAGGAGATTTGCGGTTGAGCTATTAGCTCTGGGGAAGCTTTTCACCACCTTCCCAACAGAAATTCTTTGGCGTTTGGTGGTTTTACTGGAAGAAGCCATGCAAGCGAACGGCTTTCGTCTTGCCCTTTGGAAGTATTTTTTTCTTAAGGCCCCTAGGAGATGTCTGTTTCAGCGGAATTCCCTGCTAGGGCGATCGCTGTATCCCAGATAAACTTTACAACTTGACCATTTACTCATAGAAAAATTAAACAATCGTACCAAAGAAACCAACAAAACCAATGCTAGGGACGGTTGAATTTCTGTCTTCTTGTAACAAATTATCTCCTAGAAGCCTTCATAATGGATAAACAAGATAGCGAAAGCGCTTAAAACTTTGTATAAAACAGAAGCAGACCCTATTTAGGCAAAATAGCAAAATGATGGCTTTCAACCACCACCAACTTAGCTCCCAAGAGCAAACGAATTTATCCCAATTAGTCGATTACAGCCAACTGCGATCGCTGCCCGAAATCTGGCCAATTACCCGAAAACAATTTGGCGATCGCATAGCCATTATCGATCCCCACGCTAAACCTCCGGTTCAACTTACCTATGAGGAATTGGTTTCCCAAATTTTAGAATTTGCCGCCGGTTTGCAAAACCTGTGCCAACTGCACCTGTCAGAATTTGTCCAAGGAAACAGCGACCTACCCCCCAGAGTCGCCCTTTTTGCCAACAACAGTCCCCGCTGGGCAGTTGCCGACCAAGGATTGCTCGCTGCCGGTGCTTCTAACGTGGTCCGCGGTGCCGACGCCGACGTACAAGAACTGGTTTACATTTACAACCACAGCGACAGCATCGGTTTGATGGTGGACAATCTCGCTTTGCTGCAAAAACTATCCCCCCATCTTGGCGATGCCACCGTTCATTGGTGCGTATTACTCTCCGACGAATCCCCCGCAGAAGAGCAAGACTTTCCATTTCCGGTTTGGAACTTTTCCCAAGTTGCTGCAGCCGGCAAACAGCAATCCCCCACCCCCACCCCTGCCAAACACGATACCCTTGCCACCTTGCTGTACACTTCCGGCACCACCGGCAAACCCAAAGGGGTCATGCTTACCCACGGCAATTTACTGCATCAGGTGAACACCATCGGCACCGTAGTTGCTCCCCCCCCAGGAACGCGGGTGCTGTCGATTTTGCCCACCTGGCACAGTTACGAACGTAGTTGCGAGTATTTCCTGCTCTCGCAAGGATGCACCCAAATTTATACCCAACTGCGGCATTTCCGTAAGGATTTAAAAACCTATCAACCGCAAGTCACCATTGGCGTTCCTCGGTTGTGGGAATCCATTTACGAAGGCATTCGCAAACAAATTCAAGAACAACCCCGCAGCCGGCAAAAGCTGGTTTGGTTTTTATTGGGAACTTCCCAACGCTACGTTGAGAAAAAACGAATTTGGGAACAAATGACCCTCAGCAGCCAACCACCCACTGGTCTTTCTCGCTGGCTAGCAGGGGTGCAAGCTGCCCTTTTGTGGCCGGTCCACGCGATCGCCAAACCCCTAGCCTACCAAACCATCCTAGCGGGCTTGGGGGGACAGCTCAGTACCGTGGTCAGCGGTGGTGGTGCTTTGCCCATGCACGTGGATACTTTTTATGAAATTATTGGCGTTGAAGTGTTGGTGGGCTACGGGTTAACCGAAACCTCCCCCGTTTTAACTGCCCGACGTTCCTGGCAAAATCGCCGCGGTTGTGCTGGGTTGCCCTTACCGGGAACGGAAATTCGCATTGTAGACCCCCAAACCCGCCATCCCCTGCCCCCACGAGAAGTAGGATTGGTGATGGCGCGCGGACCGCAAATCATGCAGGGATACTATAAAAATCCGACAGCCACCAGCCAAGCCATTAATGAAGAAGGTTGGTTTGACACCGGGGATTTGGGTTGGCTAACCGATAAAAACGAGTTGGTGCTGACCGGACGCGCCAAAGATACCATTGTGCTGAGCAATGGGGAAAATATCGAACCCCAACCGATCGAAGAAGCTTGCCTGCGCAGTCCTTACATCGACCAGATTATGTTGGTAGGGCAAGACCAAAAAACCTTGGGGGCTTTGGTGGTGCCTAATTGGGAAGCTCTCGCCGAGTGGGCTAGCCAGCAAAACTATCGCCTGCGCCTGCCCGAACACCTGGATGGGGCGAAAAATATTTCCCACAATTCTGATGCCCAAGAGATTGACCACGACCACAAGATCGTGCAAGATTTAGTGCGACAAGAGTTAAACCGTAACGTTCGGGAGCGACCGGGCTATCGTCCTGACGAGCGTATTGGTGCGTTTCGCTTGATTTCGACCCCCTTTGCGCCGGAAAATGGCATGATGACTCAGACGCTCAAAATTAAACGGCAGGTTGTATCCGAACGATATCGCGATACGATTGACAGCATGTTTGCCTCCTGATATTCAACTGCGAACTTGAATTTTTGATGGTGTTTCCCCAAACAGGTCTATGAATCCTTCCAATTCCAATCCCCAACTTTTACTCAAGCGCAACGTCACGATCAAAGCGATTGTGACCCCTCGCTGGAAAGAAGACGCGCAAACCCAACTGCAATCGCAAATGAACCAGCTGGACAAACAACTGCAGCAGTTGGAAATGCAAGGACAGCGGGCTATGTCTGAAGTCCAACAACAAGCCCCCCAAGGGCAATCTGGCGAGTCTCCCCAGCCCAGCCAAGATGTCAAGAACCAAGTCAATCAGAAACAGCGGGAATTGCTAGAGCAGAAAAACCGCATTTTGCAACAGTTACAGCAAGTGCAAAAGTTTGAAATGGAGCAAGAAGTGAATCAAGGGCAAGTAGAGAGTTTTTTCCAATTGGAAAAAGGAGATAATTTAATCCAAAAAATGCAAGTGGAAATCGTGCTTAGAGATGGTGTGGTGGAAGAAATTCGCGGTCAAATTTAGGGAAGTCGATCGCTTGGTATTTTCTGTTGCTATGCCAAAAATAATTCTTGGGAAAATCAATTTTGTAGCCACGGAAAACCAGCGATCGCTTCTATAAAAAGCGTTTTTCGGCAACCAACCTAAAGCGGCGTGCTAGCTTGGCAAGAAAAACAAGAAAAATTTTTAGATTTTTAGAGATTGTGCCAAGATTTCTAAAAATCTAGCAACCAACGGCAATCCACGAAAAACAAATCTAGAAATTGTTGGTCCCGAGCGTACCAATCGCACCGATCGAGCACTGGTTTGAGCCTCGTTCCTCTGGACAACCCTACTGTTTTGTTAGCGATTGGCTGTTGTTTTTTTTCTGGCTTATTTGCTAATCTTTTCTAATTCTGAAATCGAAAAATATTACTTATTTGGGAAGCGACCATCCATGATTCACGAAGTTTTCATGCCCGCCCTCAGTTCCACCATGACCGAAGGAAAAATTGTTTCTTGGGCCAAATCAATTGGAGACAAGGTGGAGAAAGGCGAAACCGTAGTGGTGGTAGAGTCGGATAAAGCCGACATGGATGTGGAATCGTTCTACGACGGTTATTTAGCCACCATCATTGTTTCGGAAGGCGAAATTGCTCCTGTGGGGGCCAGCATTGCCCTGCTGGCAGAGACGGAAGCAGAAATTCCCGAAGCACAAAAACAAGCCACCCAAATTGAAAAAGGTGAAAGCATTAGCGGTGAATCGGCCCCCGCTACAGCACAACCTCCCGTGACGGCTGAGGCGGCAGCTACGACGGAAGCTACCCAACCCAGCAGTGGGAACGGACGTACGGTGGCTTCCCCCAGAGCCCGCAAACTCGCCGAACAGTTCAATGTGGATTTAAGCAGCCTCCAAGGCAGCGGTCCCCACGGGCGCATTGTTGCAGCCGACGTAGAAGCAGCTGCCGGGCGCACCCCAGCGCCAGCCCCAGCTCCTGCGCCTGCTCCTGCGCCTGCTTCTGCCGCTACAGCACCAGCTAAACCCCCGGTACCACCAGCCCCAGCTGCCCCAGCGAAACCAGGGGAAGTAATGCCGTTCAATACCCTGCAAAATGCGGTGATTCAAAATATGAATGCCGCTGTGGGGGTACCGACGTTTCACGTGGGTTATACCATCACCACGGACAAGTTGGACGAGCTGTACCAGCAACTGAAACCCAAAGGCGTGACCATGACAGCGTTGCTGGCGAAAGCCGTAGCGATCGCATTGGGCAAGCATCCCCTCCTCAACGCCAGCTATACCGAACAAGGTACCCTCTACAACGGACAAATTAATATTGCCGTGGCAGTGGCTATGGGAGACGGCGGTTTGATTACCCCAGTGTTACAAAATGCCGATCGCTTGGATCTTTATTCCCTCTCCCGTACTTGGAAAGACCTGGTAGAACGCGCCCGTACCAAGCAGTTGCAACCGGAAGAATACAACAGCGGTACCTTTACCATCTCCAATTTGGGCATGTATGGGGTCGATGGTTTCGATGCTATTTTGCCTCCCGGTCAAGGGTCTATTTTAGCTATTGGTGCTTCCAAACCACAGGTGGTAGCGACCGATGCCTCTACCTTTGCTATCCGCAAACAAATGCGCGTAAACATCACCTGCGACCACCGCATTATTTACGGTGCCAATGCGGCAGCGTTCCTGCAAGATTTGGCGGCGCAAATTGAAGAAGATCCCCATGCTTTGACTTTGTAAGTTTTTGGGCAGAGACGGGGATCGGAGCGTCGGGGCATGGGGGCAGTGCGATTCGTTGATTATCAACCGAACCATTGATTCGGGGGATTAGTCGCTGGGTATTTACCCCCAGACAACTCAAGTTAAATGGAGGTGAAAGTCCTCCCACCAAGGTGCATTGGTTGAAAGCATTACCCGCAGTGCTGGGGGCGGATCTCAGAGCTGAAGCCGGGTAAAACGGAGGTAACCCGTAGTCGTATCGGGAATCCCTCCTAGCAATTGGGTATGGCTAATCGAAAGGTGAACTGATGTTTGAACCTCCGTCATGCTCAATAGGTAATGCTAAGAATATGCCCACCTCGGAAAGGGGTGAAAACTCAGAAGGTAAGGGACTACGGGAGAAATCCCCATAAACCCTACCTTAGTCAGTGGACCCGTTCCCAGGAGCCTTAGAGCGGGAAACTGTCAAGTCCGGTTTTGAAGGAGAGGTGTCCGGGGGTGATCCCGGCATCGACTCTAACAATAACCAATTGTATCTCCCACCCTCGGTACGCCCCCACGCTTGGTACGCTTCCCCATCTCCCACGCTCCCCTAAAGACTATGCTGGCGGGAAAAAACGATGCAGTATTGGCAGCAAAAAGACCGGTTTCGGCAAATTGTAACGTTATTGGCGATTTTGGCGGCCTTTGGGACCAATGTGGCTTCTAATATCGTGCCCGTTGGTGGAAAAACCATTGGCGAAATTGCCAATACCATCTTCGCTGATGTGTTGGTTATCCCGGCGAACTATGCTTTTGCCATTTGGGGGTTGATTTATGTGGGATTGATTGGTTTTGGGATTTATCAAGCTAGACCCGCTTGGGGGCAAAATTTACGCTTGCGCCGGGCGGGGTATTTTGTGGTTTTGGCGATGCTGGCACAAATTGCTTGGGTGTATGTTTTTCTCTATCGCTATTATGCTTGGTCTCTGGTGGCGATGGTGGTGATTTTGCTAGCAACGATCGCGGCTTACCTGCGACTGGAGGTGGGAATGCGACGGGCGGTTCGCCAGGAAAAATGGTGGCTGCAGGCTCCGATTAGTTTGTATTTAGGGTGGATTAGTGTGGCTACGGTGGTGAATGTGGCGATCGCGTTGTATGCTGCTGGTTGGCAGGGAGGCGGTATGGCACCAGCTACTTGGACTGTGGTAATGGCGGTGGCGAGTACGGCGATTGCGGCGGTTTTGCGCTGGCGGCGTCGGGATAATGTTTATCCTTTGGTGACGGTTTGGGCGCTGGTGGCGATCGCTGTTCGCAATTTCAATATTCCCGCGATCGCGTTTTCCAGTCTTGGTTTGGCAGTGGTGTTGGTTTTGTGGCTTTTATTTTGCCAGACCCGCCGTCAAATGGAAGCTTAAGACGTTATTCTACCATCTTGAGAATTTCTGCCGCCACGCGATCGCCCACCGGCATCACCGAAAGCCGATTGCCCTTTTTCACCAATAAAAATTCTTCTGGGGAAAACATTTGTTTGAGGGTGGTTAAAGAAATCATCTCGGGAAAATCCCGAACAAACGCAACCTCTACCGTATACCAGCGCGGGGATTCGGAAGTAGCTTTTGGATCGAAATAGGGACTTTCTGGGTCAAACTGGGTCGGATCGGGAAAATCCGTTGCCACCACCTGCTACTTCCTAATAGGTGATTTACTGGACAATAATTGACTTTTATTGACTTGATAGTCGTAGCCATCTTTCTTAAAGA
>NZ_LNDC01000008.1 GCF_001870905.1 Geitlerinema sp. PCC 9228 | reverse complement strand
GGGGATGGGTTAGCATAGCGAATCTATCTAGGCACACCCGATGAAGCGAGAATCTCACGAATTCTATTCGTGAGAGTGTCAACAATTTCCTGCGCGCGATTGCTTAGCTGTTCCATCCCCTTGGCAGTGCTTTCCACTTGTTGCTGCAACTGTTCGATGCTGGTGAGGGTTTCTTCCACCAGTTGGGTGCCATTTTCCGCCATATCCAAGACGCGATTGGCTGTTTCGGCAACGCTTTCTGCTTTTTTGGCAGTTTGTTGGGAGGAATGGGAAAGTTCTTCCAGGGTGGTAGCCGTTTCGCTGACTGCAGAAGATTGTTCCTGTGCCAAATCCTCCCCCTCGCCGACGGCTTGCAGAATGCGATCGCCAACTTCCCGTATGCTGTTTCCAGTATAGCGAATCCCGGTAATAGATTGGTTTAAAATGCGAGAGATCCATCCCCAACCCAGCATCGCCACGACCACCCCAATACCAATTCCCCAAATGGTGTTGGTGATTTGTTGTTTTTTGCTGGCAAGGGATTGTTGGATTGTTGCCTGCATGCGCTCGCGGATGGTTGCCATACCTTGGGAATATTGTTCTTTTTGCCTTTGATAGGCTTCGCTGGTTAGCAACTGCTGTGCTTTTTGGGGTTGGTTGTTCTCTAGAAAACGAAAAGCTTGCCTTTCCATTTCTAGCAATTGCTGGTTGGCAGCTTCGGTTTTGGCAACTTCTTCGCCGGCGTAAGCACTAGGTACAATTTCAGTAGCTGTTGCGATCGCTTCTTCTAACTGGGATTCGTATGTTTGATATCGCCGCTGCCACTGCCAATCCCCCGTTGCCGCTGCCATTCGCGTTGACATGGTCAGTACTTCATCTAAATATACAATACGACCGATGAGTTGCTGAATTTTTAAATCCCGAGTTTCCACTTCTTCTAAATCTTGATAAAAATTCCAGCTGCTTCCCATAAAAAACAATAGAAAAACCAAAGTAATCCCAATTGGCAAAAGCAGCAAATATCGAACTTGAGAAATCTTGTGGGATTGGATCTTCGGCAAAACCATAAATTCAAGATGGCATTGACAAAAAAATAGGGGAAAAAAACAAATTTTTCTGGTCTTGGCATACAATTCGGAGAATCCGACATCCCCAATTCCCCAGCCAGACAGCGCGATCGCAATTTCCCCCTACCAATACAATACTACAAATGGGAAGATGGGAATATGGCCAACCACCTCACTCATGAAATTTGGTGGTTTGGCTAAGCTTCCAACTCCCCTCTCAAATAGGCAAAAACACTTTTATCGCCAATATCGCAGCTAGCAGGTTGGAAAAATTTCCGGAAAGCAAAAATCGCAAACAAAACCGACCACAGGCTTAGCAACACGATGGCAGGCTGCGGCGAGAGAAAGCCAAACAAATGACCGGAAACCAACAGCGGCAACAACGCGGTCAAAAATTTAGTTTCCACGCGGTCAAAACAAAAAGCTTCTTTAAAATAAATTCCCGTTAAAGCAGCAAAGAGAAAGCCAATCCCCCATAACCAATTGGGATGTTGGTAAACCGCTAATGCCAAAGGTTCTTGGGTTTGCAATGCCAAAGCCAGGGAACTTAGGGTTCCAACTCCCCAAAAGACCTGCAAAACCCGATGGAGAATCGCCATATAAATATGAATGGTCAACAAGCTAACTCCCAAAGCCAAACAAAAAATACTGTATATCGGTGTTAGCCAAGCAACGGCGGCTTCCCCCTGCCAAGCAACCAACCCCGTTGCCGCCACCACGCAGACAGCAGCAACGGTCAGGCTAAAGCGGTAAACCCACACTTCCCGACGGTCTTCATCTGTAATGGTATATTCGCCAAATTGACCTTGATAAACTTTTGGTTCTTCTTGAACAGACTGCATATTTTGTTTCGTTACCCCTCAGTTTGGTTCCGCCTGATATTTTGTATTTTAAACCGCCGGGTAGGCAGATGGCATTTCTGGCTTTGAAGGGAGAACCGTTACCGGCGAAGATGGCTGCTGTTTGGCTGGGGTTGATGGAACTTGCAGTTTGGTGACGTTGGTATCTTCACACAGGCGGCGGGGAAGTTCGATGGTAAATTCTGTTCCCTGGTTGGGTTGGGATTGGCAAACCATCGTACCGTTGTGCTTTTCTACAATAATTTTATAGGAAATAGACAATCCCAAACCGGTGCCTTTGCCGACGGGTTTGGTGGTGAAAAAGGGATCGAACACTTTGGTGTGGATGCTTTCGGGAATGCCTACTCCATTGTCGCGGATGCGGATGCCAATGCGATCGCTATCCAATAATTCCGTTTGAATGGTAATTTGCGGCGGGTTGTCGGCGGTATGCTGGCATTTGCTATCTTCCACGGCATCGATGGCATTGGCAAGTAGGTTCATAAAGACTTGATTTAGCTGAGAGGGATAGCAGTCGATGGGAGAAATTTTATCGTATTGTTTGATAATTTGAATTTCCCGATGGTGGGGTTTGCCTTTTAACCGATGCTGTAAAATCATTAACGTGCTATCGATGCATTCGTGAATATCTGCTTCTTTGGTTTCCGACTCATCCAACCGCGAAAAGGTTCGTAACGAGATCACAATATCTTGAATGCGTTTGCTACCGATTTGCATGGAATTGAGGAGGTTGGGTAGGTCTTCTAGCAAAAATTCCAACTCGGCATGTTCGATGGCTGCTTCTAGGTCTTGGCTGGGTTGGGAAAGTTCCTGGCGATATAAAGCAAGAATATGTACCAAGTCTTGGATGTATTCTTGCGCGCAGGTAATATTTCCCGAGATGAAATTAACGGGGTTGTTGATTTCGTGGGCAATTCCTGCTACCAATTGTCCCAAGCTGGACATTTTTTCTTGCTGTACCAGTTTGGCTTGGGTTTCTTGCAGTTCCCGCAGGGTGTTTTCCAGTTCGATGGCTTGGTTTCTGGCTGCTAATTCGGAAGCTTGCAGTTCTCGTTCCGCTTGTTCCCTGGCTTTTTCCTGACGGTGTAAAATGCGATCGGCGCGTTTGATAATGTATAAAAGAATAATATAGAGAAACGTTAAAATGACCAACGCTCCCCCCAAAATGCGCGTTTGGGTTTTTTCCAGTTGGCTGACGAAGGGGGTAACATCGCTATACAGTTCAAAAACCCCTTCTAGGTTTTCTAGTTGATTTCCCGGTCCGTTGGTATTGTAAATGGGAATGTAGGTGGAAATCAAACTGCGATCGCGCAGGGTATGGCGAAAGGCTTGGAATTCGTCGCGGCTGTCGAGTTCGCTTTCCACGCGACCGAGTTTGGCTGCTAAAAATCCACCATCTTGGCTTTTATCTTCCCCAATTTCTGCAGCTTGGCTGGAAAAAACGACTCTGCCGTCTGGCGTTACGATTTTGATTTTCATCACGGCAGTGTCTGCCATCATTTTTTCGATGGTTTGTTGCAGTCTTTGGGTTTCGGGATGTTTGGCAATTTCGGCATCGCTTAATTTTTCGGTGGATTCTAAAAATGGTTGGAAGTCTGCAAACACGGAGTTGGCAAAACTTTTGGTTAAAGCCACGTTTTTGCTTTCTCCTAGGTCAATCAATCCCTCAAATGCTTGTTTGCGATAGAAGCTTCCCAAAAAAATTGTCGCCATCGCAAAGGCGATCGAGCTGGTGATGGAGAAGTAGCGAGTTAAACGCAACATAGGAGATAAATACAAGCTTCAATTTTGACTATATTCGGTAGTTCCCCTTAGCTACATCCGCTAAATAGCCGATTTCTCTAAGCAATGACGCGGAGTTGATTTTTATGATGTTTTTATGTTTGCCGCACAGATGCTGGTTGGCAGGTTTTTCTATCCTACAAGCCAACTGCGGTTGCTACTACGATATTTCCGGAGTTCGTAGCAACCAAGTTGATGACCTATCCCTTCGCTGATGGGTAAGAACCCTAGCCGTAGGCTACAAAAAAAGCTACAAAAAAACGAAGGATGAATGGCTGTTGAAAAGTTGCTGCTATCAAGGATGGAAATCGCGATCGCGATGGGAGCAACAGTTGAAATTTTTCTGAATCAACTTTCCAGGATTTTTCTACAAAACGGGATGTTTGTTAATGTATTTGTTCTTGATTTGGCTCGATGGCGCGATCGCCAAATTTCTGATGCTTCTCCCAAAAATCGTGATAGTATTAAAGTCCGATTTTTAGAGTGTTATTTTGGCTTCTCATAGGAAATTCGATACATACAAATCACATTTGACATAGAAGAGACTGAAGCAAACTACAGGTTTTAGGTGGCGAAATTTCTTGGGTCTTCGCGGTACGATTTGCTCTGACATCATTTTCTCAATACAGCGATCGCGTTGCCCCCACGCCCTGTTAAAGCAGGAAGTTTTAGAAAGTAATTTCTGGCATTATTTTATAGAAATAGCCTCAAGCTGGGTGCCAGCAGTTAAGAAGCCTTTCTATACCACAAAATCACTTTTTTGTCAAACATTTTTTGTAACCTTTTGGACGTTGCCATGGCATACGCGATGGTGTCTCGGTCCATTTTCCCATGAAAAAGCTACAAAATTGTCCTGTCTGCATACACTTGTAGTTGCCTAACCTGTTGCCGATAAAATAATTTGTACCTCAGCTCCCCAAGACTGGGGCAACTGTGCTGCTGCACTGCCTTGATTGGCGGCAATTTCTACCCAGCCGTGGCTGCCAACCAACGCCAGCAGTTCCCCAACAGCCACGTCGTTGTATTTTTGATGGCTGGCTAAATGTCGGTTGGCAATCACCGCATGCCAGCTTTTCCCCGCTACATAACTGCCAGGGATGTTGGTTACCAAATTGCCAAAGCGATCGCAATATTGCACCGATCCGAGATAGCCGCTGTCGTTGGCTTCGCACTCCGGTAAATCCAGATCCACCAACGTATGGGGGTCGATGGCGGTTCCCAATTCCCCCATCGGAACCCCATTGGCGAGGTAAGCGGCTGCCGGCGAAAAAATATCCCGACCGTGGAATGTATGGCTGGGGGATGCGGTTCGCCAATAATCGGGATTGTTCAGTTCCACAGCTGTCACAATGGGATATTGGGAAAAAACGCCTCCCAAAATCCCATTATCTGGTCCAATTAAATAGCCGTTTTCCAGTTCGATGGCAACCGAACGGCGGTTGCTTCCTACTCCCGGGTCAACCACGGCGAGGTGGATGGTGTGGGGAGGAAAATAAGGAAAGGCATTGGCTAAAGAAAATCTGGCTGCCGCTAAATTCTGCGGGGGAATTTCGTGGGTTAGGTCGATGAAATGCAGCTGGGGGCAAATTTGCGCCATTACCCCTTTCATGACCCCTACGTAAGGATCGCGATCGCCAAAATCCGTTAGCAGCGTTACAAAAGGTAAATCTGGCATCTGACAAGGAGTTTTGATTGCATCGCTGGTTCTAGCGTAGAAGGAAAGCGCCCAATTTGGCACCAGATGAAACGAAATCGTTGCTATTATGCTTAAATAGGATTTTAGATCCTGGGGCGGTTCTTCGCTACTGTCTCCATCTATACTAATTTTCTAGTTTAATACGATCTGTCTGTCTTCCCTATCTCATCATGTCAAATTCTCTGGTTCAACCTACCCCTACTACCAATCCCTACGGGATTTTATTTGTTTGCTTGGGCAATATTTGCCGATCGCCGGCGGCAGAGAATATTACCAACTACCTGCTGCGGGAACGCCAACTCAGCGATCGCATTTTTTGTGACTCCGCTGGGGTGCTCGACTACCACACGGGAAAATCTCCCGACCCCCGCATGGTCTTCGCTGCTAACCGCCGGGGAATTCCCATATCGGGAAAAGCACGTCCTGTTGGTGAGGCAGACCTGCAGGCGTTCGACCTGATTGTGGCTATGGATCGGGAAAATTACGAATTTTTGCTTTCTTTAGACCGCCGCGGTGAATATCGAGGGAAGATTCGCATGATGTGCGATTTTTGCCGCGATCGCTCCCGGCGCGAAGTTCCCGACCCCTATTACGGCGGCCCCGATGGCTTTGATTTGGTAATTGACTTGCTTTGGGATGCTAGCAATGGCTTGCTCGATTATCTGATGGCCACGGAACCGGTTTTGGCTTCCTCTCCCCTGGAAGGTTTGGGCAATTCTATCTAAATCTCTATGGATATGAAAATGGTTTGGGGGTTGACAAAAAACCCCAGTTGGCGGATAATAAGAGTGGACATAGGGTGATTTCATTTCGCCATAAAAAAGGGGAGGTTTTTTGGACGCCTTTATCCCAAACATCTAAGCTGCGAAAAAATAATTTTTATAATTGTCATGCTTGGATGTTTGAGCGAAACGTCCTTAGAAAAATAGTTTCCCCGCCTCGGGCAGAGAGAAAAATTTTTTCTTTCCCCGTGCACCGAAATCAAATTATGGAATTTTGTACTCATTTCATATAGATATAATTATCTCCCAGAATCTTCTCCTTGTCAATTTTTTCCCATCAATCGATTAAATGTTGCTGAAGGGCAAAACGCACCAACTCGGCACGCTTGCTGGTATTGGTTTTGCGGAGCAAGCTGCTGACGTATTTTTCAATGGTGCGGGGACTTAAATACAAGCGATCGCCAATTTGGGGATTGGAGAGTCCTTCCACCAACAAAGCGAGGACCTGACGTTCGCGATCGCTGAGGTGGCAACCATTTTCCAAAGAACCATTTACCGATTGGGAAGGGGAGATAGCTTCCCGTTGGGAACCTTCTCCAGACTCGGATTCATGAGATTGACCAGTAGCCACATGAGTAGTAGAAGGGGAATGTCCCTCTTCTAAATGAGCCATTTGAGAAGCCTGCGACATCAGCGTATAGCGTTCCAACAAACTACGCACCACCACCCCTAACTCTTCCAAATCGAAAGGTTTGGGCAAATAAATATCGCATCCCAACTCGTAACCGCGAATGCGTTCTTCCGTTTTGGTACGTGCCGACAGAAAAATCACCGGTAGCAAGCGGAACTCCGGTTTTTGGCGAACGCGGCGCACCAATTCGTACCCATCCATCTCCGGCATCAAAATATCCGCTACAATGAGTTGAGGTTGGTACTGCACCAGTAAAGAAAGCGCTTCTTGACCGTTATTGGCAGCGATCGCCGCATACCCCAACGCCTCTAAGTAATCGCTAATCGCCAGACGGGTAGCCAGATCGTCATCGACTACTAAAATTGATAATCGCATAAGAGATAACTGGGGAAATGGTCTTGCGATTGGTATGGTGCGGTTCGCCTTCCAGAACTGGGTGGCACTTCAGGAACCCCACGCCGGAGGTTCCCCTGAAGAAACTCAAGTAAAACTTTCGGTAGCTTGGAATCCCCGTCGCTTTAGCGCGGGGAGGAAAAGCGCCTCGTGGGGCTTTAGCCCCATT
>NZ_LNDC01000007.1 GCF_001870905.1 Geitlerinema sp. PCC 9228 | reverse complement strand
CTATCGGCTCTTGGTCTAGCCACTACTACGGGAACCTGGCTGTTCCCAAGCCCCGTCGCTTTAGCGCGGGGTCAGTGACAAGATGAAATACATTCAATCCAAATCCACCCGAGACCCCCAAATATCTTGGGGCAAAAACTTACGCTCCGCCGGAATCTTGGCTACAGGTTCGGTCAGCGTAAAAACTCCCGTATCAATCCAGTGTTTTAACGCCAAAGCCACTTGACGGGAGCGGTAAATACTGGCTAGCGGTGCCACTCGTACTGTCTTGCCTTCGATGGTAATGCGACCGGATTTGAGCTGGGCGTAGCTCACCAACCCAAAGGTCGGTCTTACCCGTCGGGGAATGGAAAAATCCACCACCGGTGCCACTACCTCTTGGTCTCGCACCGCACAATTGGCAACCACCTGTTCGTTTAACACGGGAAACGGAATCCCCACTCCCAACATCAAGGAAGGACCGTAGTATTTAAAATAGCAACCGCGAATCCACTTGGGGTCGCACTGTTTGGCATCGGCAATCAAAGCTAATGTGGAAGCTGGACCAATGGGGGTGCGGTTGGGCAGGCGTTTTTGTACTGGGAAGTGTTGGGTGCCTTCCCAGGTGATATAGCCAATGCCACCACCGACAAAGACTCGGGTGCCAATGCCAATGGTTTGCAAATCTGGATCGTTCCATAAGGGGGAAATGGCCCCGGGATTGGAATAGACAGCGTTAGCCAAACGGGGAAGCAAAGGACCAAGATAGGTATATAAGGTGCGATCGCCCCCATTCACGCCGACGATGAAATTTTGATAGACGTTGCGCGGGTTGTACAGATAAAACTGATTAATGGTATCCCGGCTAATATTGGTTTCAAAGGAAGCCCGGGGATAGCAGTCCGTAGCGTGACCGAAGGCTTTTAAATGAACGGATTTGCCGGCAATTAAATCGCAGATGACGTGACTGCCACCGCGGTTTTCGTTGAGTTCCTCAGCATCTTCGGGAATTTGAGCGGCACCCAGATACAAATCCACCGCACCAAATCCGGTATAGGCAGGAATGCCATCCAACCAACATTTATACAGTTTAATCGGCGGATCGGTGTGTCCCAAGTTAATGATGGCACCGGAAGATTCCATGGGTTCAAAGGTACCGGTGGTGATGACATCTACCTGTTTGGCCACTTCCGCTACACTGCTTTGGGCAACTTTGGCTTTGACCTCCTCGGCGGTCCAAACAACGGCTTTTTGCTTTTGAATTTTGTCGTTAATTTCGGCAATGGTTCGCTCGGTCATAGTTTTGTTGGCTTCCCCCAACCTCTAGGGGAAAATTTTTTGCCAATTTTAAGTCAACGACAGAATTTTTCCACGCAACGCACGAACATTTCTACCCCCATGGCTAAAGCCGACTCGTCAAAGTTAAAGCGGGGATGGTGGTGGGGATAGTCCAACCCTTTCTGGGGATTGGCGGCACCGAGGAAGAAATAACACCCGGGCACTTCCCGCAGGAAATAGGATACGTCTTCGCCAGCCATGGTTTGGCACTCTGGTACTACGCCAGCTTCGGTTTCTACGACTGTTTCGGCTACCGATCGCACTAAATCGGCGATCGCGCTGTCGTTGACCACCGGCGGATACTGCTGCCAGTATTTTAAGTCGTAGCTGGCACTGTGGCTTTGACAGACGCCGGCGATGATTTCTTCAATACGTTTGCCGATATATCCTTCATAATCGGGATTGTAATAGCGTACAGTACCCCGCAAGTTGGCCGTGTCGGCGATCGCGTTGTAGGCACTGCCGGCGTGGAGTTCCCCAACTGTGAGCACCACTGACTCCAAAGGATCGATGTTACGGGCAACAATGGTTTGTAAGGCATTGACCACCTGGGCAGCCAAGACTACGGCATCGGTGGTTTGATGGGGAATGGCACCGTGACCGCCCCTTCCCAACAGGGTACAGCGAAACAGTTCCACCGCTGCCATTAAATAACCACTACGTACGCCTACGGTTCCCAAGGGCAGGTTGTTCCACAAATGCAAGCCAATCAACGCATCCACATCGGGATTTTTTAAAACCCCAGCTTCTACCATGGGTTTGGCACCGCCGGGACCTTCTTCTGCTGGTTGGAAGATAATTTTTACCGTACCGGCAAACGCATCCCGGTGTTGGGATAGATAGCAGGCCGTTGCCAGCGCGATCGCGGTGTGCCCGTCGTGACCGCAAGCATGCATTTTTCCGTCATGTTGGGAACGGTAAGGAATGTCGTTTTTTTCGGTGATGGGCAAAGCGTCGATATCTGCCCGAATGGCCAGCACCGGACCTGGTTTGCTAGCGCGAATGAGGGCCACGACCCCGGTTTGGGCAATGCCTGTTTCGTGTTCGATACCCCATTCCCTGAGTTTTTGGGCAATGAGTTGGCATGTTCGTTGTTCTTGAAAACCCAATTCGGGAAACTGATGGATTTGCCGCCGTACTTGCACCAACCAGGGTTGCAATGCTTGAATTTCTTGACGAATTTTGTGGATATTTTCTGATGTGGAAACTGTAGAAACCATAACCAAGAAAGCTCTCTAGAAAAACCGATCGCGGAAGTTGAAAATCAATGGATTTTTTGAACAAAGAAATGGGGTAAAAAAGCTTCTAAATGGAGATGGGAAATCGCTGCGATCGCTTTTTCTCCATCCCCGTCAATACCATAAGGCAAGCAACCCAAAACCGGTACTTGGGTTAAAGATTGAATGAGATCGGTAGGGGTGAGATTCTCAATGGCAGCCTCACTGTCGGGGGTCGCACAGTTGAGAACAATGCCCTGTAAGGGAATTTGATGTTGCCTGGCTAGGGCTACGTTGGCCACCAGGTGACCAATGCTTCCCAAACGCACGGGTGCCACCAAAACCACGGGCAAATGCCAATCCCGGGCTAAGTCGGCAACGGTTAGTTCCTCGGTAATGGGCGATCCCAATCCTCCCAAGGCTTCTACCAATACCCAATCTTTTTGTTGGGTCAACTGGGCAAAGGTTTGCCACGCCACTTTCAAATCAATGGTTTTTCCTGCTTTGGCCGCGGCAATGGGAGGTGCTAAAGGTTCTGGAAAATAGAGGGGGGTAATTTCTTCGAGGGATTGTTGCCCTGCCAAGAGACTGGCATATCGTTCGCGATCGCCGTAGCCGGCTTGAATAGGTTTGAGAACCCCCAACCTTTGAGCGGGCAAATACCGCTGCCAGTACGCTACCAACGCACAGGTAAAAACGGTTTTTCCCACCTCCGTATCCGTACCAGCCACGAGCAAAGCGCTGTGTCGCTCTAAATCTCCCATCATATTTCAATTGCAAATTGGTCTGTAAAAATTGCGGTTTTTGATTAATTTTCCATTGTAATTTGGAAGGTAAAATTGGTCCGACCGTAAGCCACCACATCAATTTGATAAACCTCATCGGTGGGTTGGGCGGGAATGGCTTGAATTTTGGACCCTGCCCCCGGTAAAGGTTCTCCTTCCTGGCGGCGAACATTGAGCAGGACGTTACCCGAAGTCACTTGCAAGCGCAAGACGTGTCCTTCCTCTACTTCTACAATATAACTTTTTGTTTTCTCGGGACTGGCTGTGCCGCTGACGCGCACTGTTTCCCCAATTTCTACTTCCAGTTGTTCCGCTTCGGTGGTAGAGGGGGTGGGGGTGGGTTCTGGCGTTGGTGTGGGGGTGGGTTCTGGCGTCGGTGTGGGGGTAGGTTTTGGCGTCGGTGTGGGGGTGGGTTCTGGCGTTGGTGTGGGGGTGGGTTCTGGCGTTGGTGTGGGGGTGGGTTCTGGCGTCGGTGTGGGGGTGGTCACGGGTTTGGGAGAGGGGGTAGGTGGGGCAGCCAGCAACACTTGCAGGCGGAAATTGCGCGTTGGTGCGGGGTCTACAGTACCATCTTCCTCTTTATTGGGCGATCGCTGGATTTGCAGTACATACTGGCCTGGCTGGGGCAATTTTCCCTGCCACTGGGAAGTATTTTTGCCGCGGCGGTCGATTGGGTTGCGATCGCTATCCAAAACGCTCATTTGGATGCCTTCACCGCGGACGCTAGCCTGTAATTTCTGGTTTTTGTTTCCCTCGAAGGTGTAGTGGAGAATTTCGTTGGGATTCAAACTGCCTTCTACGGTGATTTCTTCTCCCGGTTCGATTTCTAGGGGGATGGCAGCGATCGCTGGCGTAGGGGTGGTTTCCGGTGTGGGAGAAGGACTTGGGGTCGGTTCTACCGGCGTGTTGTTGGGGGCAGAGATGGGACTGGAACCGCGAAAAGACCGTACAATGCCCCAGGAAACGATACCTACCCCCCCCGCGATCGCCAGGGAAACCAAAACAATGGTCAAGGGATGGGGAGTGGAGGAAGAAGAAGCAGAGGCGTACCTAGGCACCGAAGTGGACGTTCTTTGAGGACTGCTACTCGATGGCGATGGTGGGGGAGAACTTCCGGAGACGTTGGTTGCCGGTCGCTGGCGACCTACTTGTACGGTGGGGATTTGCGAAGGGGAAGCTGGGGCAGCAGGGGAAGGAGTGGCTGTCTGGTTGGGAGGGTCCCCTGGCAATGCTTGCAAAACTTCCGCGGCCGTCTGGTAGCGATCGCCGGGGCGGTAGGCAACCATGCGCTGCAAAATGGCGCGCAACTGGTCGCTGGCTGGAATTTTTCGCCAGTCCCAAGCCATTTGGTTGTTGTCGAACAAATTTTGCGGCTCTTCCCCACTCAGCAAGACCAAACAGGTGACCCCGAGGGAGTACAAATCGCTGGATGGATAGACCTGACCAGTTTTCATTTGCTCGCTGGGGGAATAGCCAGCCTTACCAACGGTAGTGGCGGCGGTTTGGGAAGCTTGGGCTTGCATGCGATTGGCTAAGTCTTTGACCACACCAAAGTCAATGAGTACGGGCAACCCGTCGCTTTCGCGCTGGATGATGTTTTCCGGGGATAGGTCGCGATGGACGATGTTTTGGTTGTGGAGGTAAGCCAAAACTGGCAGCAAATCGGCAAGCAGTTGGCGAATTTCTCCTTCGGTAAAGGGACGACCTGTTTGGATGCGTTGCTGCAACAACGAGCGGTAGGTGGCACCGGCAACGTAATCTTGTACTAGGAAAAATCGTTGGTTCTGTTGAAAGGTGGCACGAAACTGGGGAATTTGGGAATGGCGAATTTGGTAGAGGGTGGCGGCTTCCCGCCGGAATAATTCTTGAGATTTTTCTAATGCTTGCGGGTTGTCGGGGGGTGGGATAAATTCTTTGAGGGCACACAGTTCGTCAAAACGTCCGATGTCTTCTGCTAAATAGGTACGACCGAAGCCACCTTGACCGAGGATTTTGACCAGACGGTAGCGTTCTTGTAAAACTGTGCCGACAGACAGGGGTGCTTGCATAGGTCCTGTGGGGATAGCGATGGCAGATCAAGACAGAAGAAAATACAGATTTGTTTGGTTTGGCTATAAAACAATCCTATGGGATTTTGAAAGCCTGGTGGCTGGCGTTGCTGTTTTTGCTCTATAGGAAGGCAGTAGCGACGGTAGCTAGTTTGTATAGATATAATAAAGATGGTCGGTAGCGATCGCGCTTCCCCGCCGGATAGGTGCTAGAAATTGGCAGAGCCGGAACGGTTGGCAAAAATACGATCGAGCGGCGATCGCGAGGGCAAAAAAACAAATTTTAAGTGAATTTACTTAGGTGGCGAAGCCATTGTCCCCCTCAAAAATCTTTTTTCCAGGGATGAAGTAGACCTCAACTTTTCTGGGAGGACTTCAGAAAATCTTTACATTTTGAGTGCCAATAGTTGTTAAGCAAAATTAGGCTAGATTCTAGAGGGAAATCTCAAAATTTCGCGGAAATTTATGGGCGTGAGATGATAAGATTTTCATGAATGAATGAATATGCTGCGGGGGTCTGCTGTGATCCGTTCTGCCACTTTAGCTGCTAACGCCACTCTACCTTCAGTTTTAGATCGCAACAACCGACTGCGGTTGTTTTCCGGGTCGGCCAATCCAACGCTGGCTCAGGAAGTGGCTCGTTACTTGGGCCTGGACTTAGGACCGATGGTGCGCAAGCGATTTGCCGACGGAGAAATTTACGTTCAAATTCAAGAATCCATCCGTGGCTGCGACGTCTACCTAATCCAGCCATCGTGCCATCCCGTCAACGACAACTTGATGGAATTGCTGATTTTGATTGATGCCTGCCGTCGGGCATCAGCGCGCCAAATTACAGCAGTGATTCCCTATTATGGCTACGCCCGTGCCGATCGCAAAACCTCTGGCAGGGAAGCGATCGCAGCCAAACTGGTTGCTAATCTCATTACCGAAGCAGGTGCCCATCGGATCCTGGCCATGGACTTGCACTCTTCCCAGATCCAGGGATATTTCGATATTCCTCTGGACCACGTTTTTGCTACGCCCGCTCTATTGAGTTATATCAAGAGCAAAGAACTATCCGATATCGTCGTGGTATCGCCGGATGTGGGAGGAGTAGCCCGGGCCCGATCGTTTGCCAAAAAGCTCAATGATGCGCCCCTAGCCATCATTGACAAGCGCCGACAAGCTCACAACGTAGCGGAAGTCCTTCACCTCATTGGCGATGTGAAGGGCAAAACAGCGGTGCTGGTGGACGACATGATCGATACAGCGGGGACCATTACGGAAGCCGCACGTCTGCTTCGCCGCCATGGTGCCAGACAGGTTTACGCCTGTGCCACCCACGCGGTTTTCTCAGACCCAGCTGTAGAACGTCTCTCCAGCGGCGTTTTTGAAGAGGTAATCGTCACCAACACCATTCCCGTACCACCGGAGAAACAATTCGAGCAACTCCAGGTGGTCTCCGTAGCCAATATCCTTGGGGAAACGATCTGGCGAGTCCACGAAGATAGCTCGGTTAGCAGTATGTTCCGCTAGGAACTTTGGCGCACCAACCGTCGCCCAATTCAAAAAAACAATGCGTTCCCACTCGAACAGATTTTTAAGGATAAGGATGGCCTTATCCTTTTTTTCTCGGTATTGATACTAACCCCCACACGCGGACAACATATTTGACTGCTCCCCTCTCTAAAGAGTAGGGGATTCCCAAAGGATACTGATACTACATGATGGGCTGAAGCCGCATCGCTACGCTTTTCTTTTGGACTGGCACCCAGAAGTTCATCCAGGTGGGATGAGTCAAAGCGCCCCTACACACTCGGCTGAGGTCAATGCCCAGCGTCATACTTACTTTTCTTAAAATATTTGCAGCACCATTAC
>NZ_LNDC01000006.1 GCF_001870905.1 Geitlerinema sp. PCC 9228 | reverse complement strand
AATGGGGCTAAAGCCCCACGAGGCGCTTTTCCTCCCCGCGCTAAAGCGACGGGGATTCCAAGCTACCGAAAGTTTTACTTGAAAGCCTTAGGTGAGAGGCAACTTGCCGCCCTGGTTTTGCCAAAATCGCCCGCGAGTGCTGGGGGGGGAAATAACAGTTTGGCATTGGTCCCATGCCGAGAATCAAGGATCTAACCCATCGAAAGTTCTGGGAACGAAAAACGCTTGGCTCTTTTCATAGCGTACAGCTCGCGATACAATGAAAGTGCTGTTGGAGAGGTGGCAGAGTGGTTGATTGCGGCGGACTCGAAATCCGCTATGGCGGCAACGCCATCGTGGGTTCGAATCCCACCCTCTCCGCTGTTTTCGTGTTTTGCCAAAAAGCGGCTGGCAACCCCAACATCCCACCAAAAGACAAAACATAGCCAGCACGCAGCTTGCCAAAATTTTTTTTATAGAAACGCTCTATCGTTCTTTCTACTTAATTTCTAGGGTTTCCCTTTCCCTATTCAACCGTCACTGCCCAACTTAGCGTCCTATGAATTCTAGATCGAACTCTTCTGGCTTCAAACTCACCACCCTCGGTATCTTTGGGGGAATCTTTTTATTGGGAATCGCGATTGGGATTGCCCTAAGCTCTTCTGCCAACTTAAATTCTGGCAACGTAGCCTCCCGATCTTATATCGATCGCAGCGCTCCTAATGCCGAGATGTGCGTGCAATACGGCGCTAGTGCCATTGTGATGGAAACGCGCACCTTCCTAACCATGAACCCATTTACAGTGTACGTTTCCCAACCCACCATGCAACCTGGATGCGTACTGCGCAAGGAAAACTGGGCGGTGTTAGAAAAACGCGATTTGGTGAAATCGGAAGATGTGCGCGAATGTCGCCGGCGCATGAATACCTTTGGCTATACCGGCAAACTGGAAGACAGACCAGATGTAGACTGCATCTATCAAACTGACAACCAGCGCATTTCCTTCCCCAACATCAAAGGCAGCCAGTCGCCAGAAGATACCCAGGATTTCTAAAACGATCTGGTGACCATGCGATCGCTACTATCTTTCTCTCCGTCTTCGTTCCTTACAAGGCGGAGATTTGTTTTGCCCATCGCTACTTAACAAAACATAAAGAGGAATTGGGCATTTTCAGGCACCAGCGATCGACAATAGGATAGTAAGCCGTAGCCAAACATACAGAAACACTATGTCCGACAGCACAATCGAATCAGTTCTCAGCGAACAGCGACTGTTCCACCCCTCGGAGGAATTCTCCCAACAAGCTCATATCAAGAGCACCGAAGAGTACCAGCAAATCTACAACCGCGCCCAACAAGACCCAGAAAGCTTCTGGGCAGAACTGGCCGAGAAGGAACTGGATTGGTTTGAAAAATGGAACCAAGTGCTCGACTGGCAGCCTCCCTTCGCCAAATGGTTTGTGGGCGGCAAGCTCAACATTTCCTACAACTGCCTCGATCGCCACTTAAAAACCTGGCGGCGCAATAAAGCGGCTTTGATTTGGGAAGGAGAACCGGGAGATTCCCGTACCTACACCTACGCCCAACTGCACCGGGAAGTTTGCCAAACCGCCAACGTTCTCAAGCAATTGGGCGTCCAAAAAGGCGATCGCGTGGGGATTTACATGCCCATGATTCCCGAAGCCGCGATCGCGATGTTGGCTTGCGCCCGCATTGGTGCCGCCCACACCGTGGTCTTTGGTGGCTTTAGCGCCGAAGCCCTCAAAGACCGCCTCAACGACGCTTCTGCCAAACTCGTCATCACCGCCGACGGGGGCTGGCGCAAAGACGCCATTGTTCCCCTCAAAGACCAAGTAGACAAAGCCCTAGCCAACCAAAGCGTTCCCAGTGTAGAAAACGTCCTGGTGGTCCAACGTACCGAACAGGATGTCCACATGGAAGCAGGGCGCGACCACTGGTGGCACGACCTGAAAGCTGGCGTTTCCGCCCACTGTCCCCCCGAACCCACCGACAGCGAAGACATGCTGTTTATCCTCTACACCTCCGGCACCACCGGCAAACCCAAAGGCGTCGTCCATACCACCGGCGGTTACAACTTGTACACCCACGTCACCCTAAAATGGGCTTTCGACATTCAAGACACCGACGTATACTGGTGTACCGCTGACGTCGGTTGGATTACCGGACACAGCTATATCGTCTACGGTCCCCTTTCCAACGGGGCTACCACCGTCATGTACGAAGGCGCTCCCCGCCCCTCGGCACCGGGATGCATGTGGGATATTGTAGAAAAATACGGTGTCACCATTTTCTATACCGCCCCCACGGCGATTCGGGCATTCATCAAAATGGGCGAGCACCATCCCAAATCCCGCGATTTGTCCTCACTGCGAATTTTGGGAACGGTGGGCGAACCCATTAACCCCGAAGCCTGGATGTGGTACTACAAAGTGATTGGTAACTCTCGCTGCCCCATTGTCGATACCTGGTGGCAAACGGAAACCGGCGGCTTTATGGTCACCCCACTACCAGGTGCTATCCCCACCAAACCCGGTTCTGCCACGTTACCTTTCCCCGGCATTTTGGCGGATGTTGTCGATTTAGACGGCAATCAGGTGGCTACCAACGAAGGGGGCTATCTGGTGGTGAAATACCCCTGGCCCGGCATGATGCGCACCGTTTACGGCGATCCGGACCGCTTCCGCCGCACCTATTGGGAACATATCGCGCCTCGGGAGGGACAGTATCTCTATTTTGCTGGCGACGGTGCCCGTAAGGATGAAGATGGCTATTTTTGGGTCATGGGTCGCGTTGATGATGTCATCAATATCGCCGGACACCGATTGGGCACCATGGAAGTTGAATCCGCACTGGTTTCCCATCCGGCCGTGGCAGAAGCAGCTGTTGTGGGTCGCCCCGACGAAATGAAAGGGGAAGAAATTGTGGCCTTTGTCACCTTGGAAGGCGATTACAGCGCCGGCGAAGAACTAGAAAAAGAATTAAAACAGCACGTAGCCGGTGAAATTGGCGCGATCGCCCGTCCTGGGGCGATCCGCTTTAGCGATGCGCTGCCCAAAACGCGATCGGGCAAAATTATGCGTCGCCTGCTGCGCAACCTCGCTTCCGGTCAAGATGTCTCCGGCGATACCTCTACCCTAGAAGACCGCAGTGTCCTGGACAAACTGCGCGAAGGTAGCTAAAACAAATCGCTTGGCTTTTACTGGCTTTTGGAAAGTTCGCCAATATAAGCACCCATGGCTTGGGCTGTTTGGACCAAATCCCCTTGAATATCTACAGGACGAACCTGCTTGGCAAAAACTTGAGACAGGGGAACGGGGACGACCTTGCCGTTTTGCCAAGCCACCATATGACCGTACAATCCCTGGGCAATGAGGTCTACGGCGGATTTTCCAAAAGCCGTTCCCAACAAGCGATCGAGGGGAGAAGGAACGCCCCCACGCTGTACGTGTCCCAACACCGTTACCCGGGACTCTACATGGCTGCATAGGGCAATTTGTTCGGCGATGTGTTCGCCAATGCCGCGCAGGCGCACTTCACCAAAAGCATCGGTGTAGGAGCGAGATTCGCCGCTTTCGGTTTTGGCCCCTTCTGCCACCACCACAATGGCAAACCGCCTTCCCCAGCGATCGCGCAATTCCCGAATTTGGTGGCAAATAGAATCGATGGAATAGGGGATTTCTGGAATCAAAATCACATCTGCACCGCCAGAAATCCCGGCATGCAGGGCTAAATGCCCCACTTCCCGACCCATCACTTCCACCACCATGACCCGGTCGTGGCTGGCAGCGGTAAACACCAACCGGTCCAAAGCATCGGTGATGGTACTCACTGCCGTATCAAACCCCACCGACCGTTCGGTAAAGGGAACGTCGTTGTCGATGGTTTTGGGAACCGACACCATATTCCAGTTGCCTTTTTCGGCAAGGTCGTGCAAGATGGCCAAACTACCCTCGCCACCCACAGCAACCAAAGCATCCAATTCTAGCTCTTTGTAACCATCGATAATGTCTTGAGTGCGTTCTAAGGTATCGCCTTTGTTAATAGAACCGAGAATGGTGCCGCCAGTACTCAACAAGGGATCGATGCCGTGAACGTCCATGCCGTGAACGTTCAAAGAAATGGCTTTTCGATCGATAAAACCTTGCGTGGCATAGGGAATTCCCAAGACTTCCCAGTCGTAGCCGAGGGTAGCATGGCTGACCACAGAACGAATGACAGCATTCAAACCCGGACAGTCGCCGCCACTGGTTAAAATTCCGATGCGCTTTTTGCCCTGTTCCATAAAATGTTTCCTGAAATCCGTTTAAAGACCCCCTTGCTTTGGTCCGTATTTAGGAAATATTTTGACACGCCACGCTCGTCGCAGACGCGAATTCTTCCTTTTCCTTTGACTGCTCCCCTCTCTAAAGAGTAGGGGATTCCCAAAGGATGCTACGCAATGCTGAAGCCGCATCGCTACGCTTTTCTTTTGGACTGGCACTCAGAAGTGAATCCGGGTGGGACGAGTCAAAGCGCCCCTACTCACCTCAAGCGATTTTTGTCGCCATTGGGACTGCTTCTGTGCCTATGTGGTTTCGCGCCTTTCAACACTAAGTCAGTTCGATACGCTCAGCATCCTGCCATTGTTGGCAGTGATATGGGCTTGCGGCTTAAAACCGTAGTGACGAATATGCCGGGATGTCCCCGTACTAGGATGCCTCTTAGCGCAGTTGATACGCCTACTTGCCACACCAATATTCTAACTGACGTGGGGCTAAAGCCCCAAAGTTGGCTATATCCCCTCCCTAAAGCACCAGGGGTTTCCCCTTCCCATACTGTTTCTATAAAAAATAGACAGCAACCAAAACTATTCAGAAGTGCTAGCCTGCTCCCGTTCCATTTGTCGTTGGAGCTTGGTTAAATTCTCTTGGGCGAGGGCATGATCGGGATTCATTTCCAAAGCCTGTTGGTACGCTTGCAAGGCTTCTTCATGACGCTGCAAATGCCACAAAGCAACCCCTTTGTTGTTCAAAGCATCGGCTTGGGAGCGATTTTCCCAATTGCCATCGCCGTTGAGAGCGCGTTCAAAAGCTGTCAAGGCAGATTCGTAACGGCTGAGATATAGCAAGCTAATGCCACGACCATACCAAGCAGCGGAATAGGAAGGCTCGATCGCGATCGCTTCTTGATGGGAATCCAACGCCTTTTCGTATTCCTGCAACTGTTCCAACGCCGTACCGCGATAGACCCAAATTGAAGCCGATTCTGGATTATTTTGCAACACGCGGTCGTACGCCATAACCGCCGCTTGGTAGCGACCTTGTTTCATTTGTTGGTGACCGCGTTGGATCCAGTTGGGAGAACTGGGGGCATCTCGATAGTTGGTTTCAGCATCATTTTGCGAAGGATTGGCAGGATTTTCTAAATTTTGGGACTCCGGCAATTCCTCATTCACCGGCATCTGTCTTTCATTGGGAACTTCCGTTTCGTTTCCTTCGCTCGTTTCGGGGGAATTTTCTACATCTTCGACGCTGGGCAACGTTTCTGCATCCGACTGGGCTACAGAATGTTTCTCAACAGCAAGCATGGGCGTTTGACCTGCCAGCCAACCCATACCCAAAAACCAAGTAGCTGCTACTGTATATCCAACCAGCGATCGCTTCATAATTTGTACTATCCCTCATCAACAGCAACATTTTGATGGTAGCAAGAAATCGGTAGCAGACGTGGTGTATTCGTTTTCACCGTTATGGGGAAGATTTTCCGAGTAATTGCCAACCTTCCGAAATCCCCAAAAGCCGGCTTTGGGGCAACGATAGTTCTTGACGTACCGATGGCGCAACCAACAGGTAGGGATAGGGGGTTTGCTGCCAGTGTTGCTGGAGTTGCGCTGGAGATTTGGGAATCACCGTGCGATCGCTATAAAAATTTAAACTAGGGCGATGGTAGGGATAGGAAGTATAAATGGTGGCATCCGCTGGCGTATGGTTTTGCAGCATAGCCGCCACCGGTTTGACCGGATACGCCTCATTCAACTCCCACAGCCACGTATCGGTATGCACGAACAAAACCAGCGAAACATACATCCCCCAACCCAAAATTAAAATAAATTGGCGATTTTCCCGCCACAACAGCCAAAAGGTACCGGTTAGGGTCAATGCCAGCGCCCCCGTAACCACCGGTAGCAACGGATCGGTAGTTGCTGGCGGGGCAAAAAAAGCAAAATAGACGCTACCTCCCCATCCTGCCACCGCCAACAGCAGCAAAAATCCCATCCAAACGGAACGACGACTGCGCCAGGGGGGTTCCTGCGGGCTATCCGGCGGGGCAACCATTGCCTTGGCTAGAGTCCAAGATGCCCAAATCCGCGCCAAAACCACCCCCACAGCCAAAGCCAAACCGCCAAAAAAGGGATAAAGATACCAAGGCAGCTTGGTTCCCATCGCCGAAACCGCCAAAAAATACCCCCCAGTCCAAACCAAAATCAATTTTCCCCAGCTGAGGAGGCGATTTTTCCAGCTAATGAAGATGCCATCGGGAAAAAAGAGCAACCAGGGAAACGTATATTTCAACAATTCCTCTGCATAATACCAGGGGGGACCGGCATGGTTTTCTACTGGTTTCCACAGGCGTTCCCAAAACTGGGTTGCGAGGGTTTGGGAGAATTGGCTGCCGTAGTGCTGCCACTGGGCCAAATACCAAACCAAAACCGGTGTCGTTCCCAGCAACAATCCCAACCAAAGATAGCGCGATCCCAGCAACCGCGGCGTATCCCACAGGAGAAATCCTCCCGCGATCGCAGCTAGCAAAATCGCTACAATTCCTTTGGTAAAAGCAATTGCCCCCAACGATAGACCCACCCCCAGGGCATAGCGCCCATCGCGACGCGATCGCAACAAACACCACAACAGCAGCAACCAAAAACAAGCCACCGCCCCATCCAACATCGCCAAACGCCCGTGACGCACCACCGGTAATAGGGTTAAATAGACCCAAGCCCCCAAAATCGCTGGCGTAGGTCGAGCAAAAATTTCCTTGCCCACCGCATACACCATGGGAACGGTAAAAGCTGCCAGCATAGCTCCAGGAAACCGAGTACTCGCCTCACCAACCCCCACCACTGTATAGGTAAGCGCCACCAACCAATGAAACAACGGCGGTTTGTTTAGATAGGGGGCACCGTCGATGGTGGGATAGAGCCAACCTTCCCAACTGGCGGATTGGTACATTTCCCGCGCCACCTGAGCAACAATGCCTTCATCCCAGTCACGCAGGGGCACGCCTCCCAGGTCGCTGCCAAAAACTACAATTGCAGCCAACCAAAGGAGCAAAAACCAATATTTTCCTTCTTTTGGGAAATTCCCATAGCAACGCATCGTTGTTCCCCCAATCAAATCAGTAGCGGTTGGTATCCGTTAAGGTTATTGAAGACTTTTTTACAAATCGGGGCAAATCTTGTATATTGCTGGATATTTACAGGTATACGTTCTCTTCTGAGTTGGGTATGAGCATTTCTTTTGTTCTCGATATCGCCCTGGGGTTAATTTTCATTTACCTTACCTTAAGTTTGCTAACTTCAGAAATTCAAGAACTGATAGGCACTTTACTGCAATGGCGCGCCGAACATTTAAAAAATTCTATTGAAATTTTAATCTCTGGTAGTAAAAAAAATGCCAAATTAAAAGAGGTCGAGGACCTTACAGAAAAGCTATATACCCATCCATTGATTAATACATTAAACCACGAGGCGATTGGTGGAGCAGCTAGTTTCTTTCGCAAGCTGGCTGCGCCGGTTGTTTCCTTGGTAAATCAGGTGACCAGTGGCAAAAAAATTTTTAAATCCACCGATAGCGGACCTTCTTACATACCAGCGCCCAATTTTGCCAATAGCTTAATCGAAACTCTAAAATTACCAGAGCTCGCCCATTTAATTACCATTTCGCGCTTCGAGCGTTTCAAACAAGACAAGCTTAGGGAAGTTTTAGCCATCGTCCACAAAAGTGGGTTTGGCGAATCAGGTCGCAAACCTATTATTGAGGAACTTCGAGAGTTAAAAAATGGGGTTGAGGAAGTACAAAAAGATTTCCAAGAAAAACGTTCTTCTCTGCCAGTTTGTTTCGATCGCATTAAAGCTAAAATTGATGACTTTATTGCCAATTGCGAAACCCTCGATCTACCTTCTGAAGATAATCGATCGAAGCAGCGATTTTTGCAAAAAATCCGCAGTTTTCAGCGCAACTACTTTGTAGATGAAGAGAAAAAAGTTTTTATTAAAAAGCTCAAACCCAGCTTGGAAGAAATTATCGGCATTATCCAAAAAAATAAAGAGCTTTACGAAGAATTCGAGCAAGCCCTGCAAGATAAAGACAACGCCACCTATCAAGAAATTCGCCAGCTCATTGATATGGTTCCTACTTCTGTTAAAGAAAGTATGGCTTCTCTAGCCAAACGCATTCAAACCACAGGGGATAGCCTGGAAGAAGATATGGAACAACTTTCCCAACAAGTGGAAAATTGGTTTGATTCTTCCATGGAAAGAGCTAGCGGCGTTTACAAACGCAATGCCAAAGGGGTGGCAGTTTTGATTGGCATCGTGGTGGCGATGATGACCAATGCCGATACGTTTAATATTGTCCACCGGCTGTCTAAAGATTCGGTTTTGCGGACAGCGATTACGCAAAGTGCCGAATCGGCTCTGGTTCAGCAAGCAGCCACCGATGGTCAAGGACCAAAGTTACGAGAAACGTTGGAAGATAGCTTGCAGGAAGTATCGGTTCCCTTAGGTTGGACGGAAACCAACTTGCGACAGCAACAGGAAAATAGTTGGTCGGTTCCCTATGTGAAGCGCGTTGTCGGTTGGATTATTAGCGGCATTGCCCTGTCTATGGGGTCTACGTTTTGGTTTGGTTTGCTAGGCAGGGTGATGGATGTGCGCAATATTGGCCGTGTTGGTAAAGGAACTTCCGAGACTGATAAGCGTTCCCGCTCGATTTAAACTACCAACTGGTACGGCTATGCCTGCGCCAGTTCTACCACATTACCATCGGGATCGCGAGTAAATAGGGCTGCCCTACCGCTGGCACTGGTTTGTATGGGGCAATTGTAATTTTGCAGGCGGATTTTGGTTGCTTCTAGGTCGGCCACCCCGAAGGCAACGTGGGGATGGCGTCCCCATTTTTCTTCGTTGGGCAACGGGGCTTGATAGCCGGGGGAAACAATCAAATGGAGCTGCTGGTCGCCGATTTGGTACCAAGTACCGGGAAATTTAATGTTGGTAGGACGATCGACCTTAGGCAATCCCAAAATGGTACCGTAAAAATGCTCGGCTGCCTCCAAATCGGATACCAAAATGGCGGTGTGTAGGTAGTGAATTCCTTGCATAGCTTTCATCGAGCGCCAAAAAAATAATTGCGATCGCTGCCCTCCCCCCCTTTGCCAAGGAAACCATGCAAGGGGAGAGAGGGAACGCTGCCCCTGCCAACAGGAGCAAAAACGGAGAATCCGTCTTAGATGTTTGCCATGACTTCGCGAGCTACCTCAAGGGTGGTATCGATTTCGCTGTCTGTATGGGCAATTGAGGTAAAGCAGCCCTCAAACTGAGCAGGGGGCAGATAGATGCCCCGTTCCAACATGCCGCGGTGGAAGCGGGCAAATTTGTTCAAATCGGATTTCTTGGCATCTTCAAAATTGCGCACCGGTCCTTTCGTAAAGAAGAAACCAAACATGCCGCTGATGTAGTCGGCGTAGAATTGATGCCCGTTTTCTTTCGCAATTTGCGACAGTCCGGAAACCAGTTTTTTGGTGACGCGGTCCAAATGTTCGTAGGTGCCAGATTTTTGCAGCACTTCCAAGGTTTTGATGCCTGCGGTCATGGCGAGGGGATTTCCGGATAGGGTACCGGATTGATACATGGGACCAGCAGGGGCCACCATAGACATAATATCGGCACGACCGCCGTAGGCACCTACAGGCAGACCGCCACCAATGATTTTGCCCAGGGTGGTCAGGTCTGGGGTGACGCCAAATTTTCCTTGAGCGCCGCCGTAGGAGATCCGAAAACCGGTCATGACTTCGTCAAAGACCAACAGGGAACCGTTTTCTTGGGTAATTTCCCGCAATCCTTCGAGAAAACCGGCATCGGGAGGCACAAAACCGGAGTTGCCCACTACAGGCTCTAGGATAACGCCGGCAATTTCGCCGGGATTTTCATCAAACAGAGCTTTTACTGCTTCCAGGTCGTTGTAGGGAGCGGTGAGGGTGTTGCTGGTGGCTGCTTTGGGAACGCCTGGGGAATCGGGCAAGCCCAGGGTAGCAACGCCAGAACCGGCTTGTACCAAGAACATGTCCCCGTGACCGTGGAAACAGCCCTGGAATTTGATGACCTTGTCGCGCTGGGTATAAGCCCGCATCAGGCGCAAGGCCCCCATGCAAGCTTCGGTGCCGGAGTTGACAAACCGCACCATTTCAATGCTGGGTACGGCGTCAATGACCATTTCTGCCAGAATGTTTTCCTGAACGCAAGGGGCACCAAAGCTGGTGCCTTTGTCAATGGCGTCGTGGAGGGCGCTGAGGACTTCTGGGTGGGCGTGACCGCAAATGGCCGGTCCCCAGGTACCGACGTAGTCGATATATTCGTTGCCGTCTACGTCCCAAGCACGCGAACCTTGAACGCGATCGAAAACGATGGGTTGTCCGCCTACGGATTTAAACGCACGTACGGGGGAGTTAACGCCCCCTGGCATGAGCTTTTGCGCGGTGGCAAAAAGTTCTTCCGAACGGTTGGTTGTTAAACTCGTCGCAACCAAGGCAATCTCCTTTTCTACAAACTTCTTTCCCTTACGATAGGATAAATTGGACCAACGATCCGTCCCTATAGGGATTATTTATCCTGTATTTAAGATGGCACGCAAGCTGTTGGAGATGCCAGATGGGTGGCTAGCCGCCGACAAACCAGTGCAAGATCCAGCCAAACAGGAGCAAGAAAAGGGATTTGCCGATGGCACGCCCCAAACGCTTGCCAATACGCTCTACTTTGGCTTCTACCTCAGCTTCGGGTTGGGTTTGCCAGGAAAGTAGGGTTAGGGCGATCGCCACGGTCGCGATCGCGTTGGGAATGGGCAAAGCTGGTGCCAACAGCCAGCTAGAGGCGACAAACCAATCCCAATAGATTTTCAAAACGGCTCCGTAAAGAATATACGTTAATACCGTTAAGGTCAAACCAAATACATTGCCCAACAACCGAGCAATTTGGTCTGCGAGTTCTTCGGCTTCGCTTTCGGAGATGGGGTCTTTCGGTTGGTTGGGGGATTGGTTTGATTCCGATGGGGGCTGGTTGGCGTTTTTTTCCTCGTCGCGATCGCGTTTGTTTGGGTCGTTGTCTTCGGACATCGTTGTTTCGATGGTGAATGCTTCTCGATTCGATCGATGGGTGGTTTGCACCCAGGTGCTTCGGAGTGAACTACCTAACTAACTATACGACGATTTCCCTCCAGGATGTACCCACCTACAGCCGAGGGTCTTTAAACAGTGCTGGATTCATTAACAATCTCTAATATTCTCTACTTTTTGCTTTAATGCTTTATATGCTCCCCCCCC
>NZ_LNDC01000005.1:1407-8446 GCF_001870905.1 Geitlerinema sp. PCC 9228 | reverse complement strand
ACGGCGGCTAAAGCCGCACGGGTCGCTTTTCATCCCTGCTTTAAAAAGTCAGGGCTTTCAAGCTCCCGATTCATGCCGGTAAATGGCTCTGGCTTTTTCGGCGTCGGTTAGCGTGACTTGGGAGAGCAAATCAGCGAGTTCGGAGACGGAAGTTCCTCGGTAGTTGAGGGAGGCAACGTAGCGATCGCTTGTTTGGAAGTTACGATTTTGATAGTCGCGATCGCCTGCTACAATGTTTTTTGCAGAATGGGTGCGTTCTAATTCTCGTTTCCAATCTTGCCCAAGATCGGAATTGGGGTTGGTGGGGAAAGCTGCAAAAAAGTCGCGGTTGAGGTTCCAATTGAGATTCAAATCGAATTTTTGGTAGTTTGTCGCGATCGCAACAGCCAAAACCAGCACCACAAACCAATAAATTTCTTGAAGTTGGTGCGATCGGCGCACAATTTTTCTTCTTTGTAGTTGCTTGCCGACGCTTTTATTTCTTTTTCGTTGCCCTTGGCGAGAGTTTTTATTTGTATTCATCTTTGTTTTCCCTACACCCTGCCTTATGCTACCCAGTTTTTTGGGTTAGGGAAAAGAACGCTTGGCAAAAAGAGTCAAAATTTAGAAAGTCCTCGCCACGTCACACGCAACGCGAAACCCGATGACATCGACGGAGTAGTCGGGACGATTCCTGAGGCGAACAGCAGAACGGCAGTAGAGCGGGTTGACGTTCCAAGAACCACCACGCAGGAGCTTTTCAGTTTCTGTTCTATTTTTACTATCGAGCCAAGCACTGCTATTTGTTGGTGCGCCTTCGTAATTTTTGTGCCAATCGTCGGTACACCATTCCCAAACGTTGCCATGCATGTCAAACAGTCCAAAGTTATTAGCAGGAAAGTTGCCTACATCTGTGGTTTCTGCTCGATATTCTCCTTTTTTGCCTCGACCGTAAACATACGTACCATCGTAATTGGCTAGCTCGGTGGTAATGGTTTCGCCAAAAGAAAAAGGCGTTTGCGTACCCGCGCGACAGGCATATTCCCATTCGGCTTCGCTGGGAAGTCGGTAGTCTCTACCAGTATAGTGGGACAAACGCTGGCAAAATTCCACAGCATCATACCAAGATACTCGTTCCACAGGTCGGTTATCCCCTGAAAAACGGGATGGGTTGGGGTTAAGGCTTGCCCTGAGCCTTGTCGAAGGGTCGCGTTCATATTTAGGAAGATTGGCTAAAGCCCTCCATTGCGCTTGGGTAACTGGATAAGTACCTAGAAAAAACTGCGGTACGGACACGCGATGCTGCGGCGATTCCTCGTCTTGTGGTTCCGGTTCGTCTTCAGGAGATCCCATGAGAAATTCGCCGGCTGGAATCAGCGTCATTTCCAGTTGCACGCCATTTCCCAAATCTTCAGCAAAGCATTGTGCCTGAGCGTAACGGTAGCCGATGAAAACGCGATATTCGGAGGGGGAATTCTTAGTGGTTGGTGTTTGCACGATCGATCGCACTCCTGGGTTATATGCTACAAAGGGAAGATGTAAAGGGTTAGAGCGTTCTCGCCGCGGCGCACGCTACGCGAAACCCGTGGTCGTGGTCGGAGTAGACGGGATGATTCCTGACGCGAATTGCAGAACGGCAGTAGCGCGGGAAGATGAGCCAAGAACCACCGCGCAAGAGCTTTTCAGTTTCTTTTTTCTCTTCACTATCTATCCAAGCACTGCCATCAGTTGGTGCCCCTTCGTAATTGTCATGCCAATCGTCGGCACACCATTCCAAAACATTCCCATGCATGTCAAAAAGTCCAAATCCATTGGCAGGAAAGCTGCCTACATCTGTAGTTTCTTGGCAATGTTCTCCTGTTTTGCCTCGACCGTAAACATAATTACCATCGTAATTGGCTAGGTCGGTGGTAATGGTTTCGCCAAAATAAAAGGGCGTTTGCGTACCGGCACGACAGGCATATTCCCACTCGGCTTCGTTGGGAAGTCGGTACTTTCTGCCAGTGTGCTGGGACAATCGCTGGCAAAATTCTACAGCATCATACCAAGATACATTTTCTACAGGTCGGTTATCCCCTGAAAATTCAGATGGATTGGGATTGAGGCTTGCCCTGAGCCTTGTCGAAGGGTCGCGTTCGTATTTCGGAAGGTTGGCAACAGCGCGCCATTGCGCTTGAGTCACCGGGTATTTGTTTAGAAAAAAAGCTGGTACGCTCACTTGGTGCTGGGGTCGTTCGTCGTCATCGCTTCCTCCCTCCGATTCTGGCGCTCCCATGAGAAACGTTCCCGGGGGAATATAAACCATTTCCAGGTCTATATTGTTACCCAGAGGTTCGCTAAAAAACCATGCTTGCTGGCGATGGCGGTGAATTTGGATATCGTTTCCCAAAACCTCCACAGTTGCCGTTTCAAATTCAAAGGTGCGAACCACGTTTACCGTAGCCGTTTGAAACTGCCGGGTATACAGTTGCGGTGTCTTGCCAGTCTCTTCCCCGCTTGCTTCCCCTGCTTCGGGGTCTAACCTCTCTGCCACACGGGCATACTCTCCCCCCAGACGTTTCAATACCTTTGCCGTCACCTTGGCAAACGACTTCATGCCGGCTGCCTTTTCCTGACCTTCGCTTTCCGGCGACAGCAACCAGGCTTTAAATTGCTGCAGCGAAGCATAGCCCAACTGCCGCGAAACGTAGAACGAAATCGCATTGATGACCTCCACAGCATCCACCGGCGGCAGCATATCCAGTAAGTTTTCCCGAACGCCAGAAACAAACTCGTATTGGACCAATTCGGGATCGGTTTCTGGCGGTTGCCCCGGCAGTTTCCGCAACAGTCCGCTTAAAAAGACTTCCGCCACTGGCAGCAGCGAGGTAGCCGGCAGCATGGAAGCACGAATCAAACGCATCACCGGTAGCGTAATGACCGGAGAAGCCGCCAACAGTACCGCCAACTGTCTGGCTTCTGGCGAAGAAAGCATCCGAAACTGTTGAATTTGTTGGGAAGCATCATTGCCAGCATCGGTCGTGTCTTCCGAGGAATTGTTGCCCCTCGCAGGCAACAGAAACCCACCGCATACCTGCTGGTGATTCCCTGCCAAAACCTGACTCCACGCCTGCAAGTCGCCAACGTCAGAAGTTACCACTGGTACGGCTACGCGATTCTTCTTATCTTCCCCATCTTCAGGATCGGATAGCAACAATGTTTCCCACTCTAGTTGCCCGTTTGCTGCCCCTGGGGTGCGATTTCGCAAAGCCACGTACTCTCCCATTCCCAACGCCGTTCGCTCCCACATCCACTCCGGCAGCATTTGCCACACCACCGTCGGCATGGTTGTTCCCCACTCCGACAAAACTGACAGCATCGATCCGTTCCACCAGTAGTCGGCAACGCAATCGCTCAAAACAATAACCAAACGGCGACCATCGGGAGACAAAAGTTCTCGCGGACTGCGCAACAACCCTTGGGGATGGGGATGCAGGCGAATGGTATCGGTATCGGCATCGATGTTAAAAACTTGCAGGTTGCGAAAGGCTCGGTATCGTTTTAATGTCAGTTGTAAGTCGTCCACCAGCCGCTGCCACAGGTTCATAGAGGCATTGCGATCGATTATCAAAACCACATCAAACCAAGGTTCGCGATTCGGTTCCAGAACCGGCAGCCAAATATTATTTTCCACAATGCGATCGACTGTTGCAGCTTCGTTGACTTCGTCGGAAATGCCAGATGAAATTTGCTGCAATAGAGGTCGCAACGCGCGAATAACGGCCAGCGAGTTATCCAGCAAGGGAGGATCGGCAATCCAAATTGGTAGCGCTTCGGTTGGCAAAATACTGGATGTGTCGGTAACTGAAGGTGTTGCCACTTCTGCAGTAGCTTCTGAGATTAATTTGGGTGGTAGAATTTCTGGTTCTGTTTCTGCTGGCGTTTCGACAGGCGATTCTTCGGTGGTTGCCCGTTCCTCGGGTTCTGAAAACGACCCGGGGATGGCATCGCCTCCTTGCATTTGCGTTGCCAACCACAATGCTTCTGAAATTGCAGTCGCATCGAGATGTTCCGTTTCCCTGAGAGCGGCAATCAACCGATCCACATTCATTAGGATTGCTCCTGGCTCAACCGTTTAAACAAAATATTTCGCAGTTGTTTCCATTCAGTATCATCATTTGGCTTGGCTTCCCGCGTTATAAAATAAATGGCATTGAGCAATTGGTCGGTTGCCCGGTCGCTTTTATTGCCATTATCGAGAAACTCGTTGATGAGGCTATCAACTTGCTCTTCTACGTGTTGCCAGTTGTCGCCATCGTACTCCGGGAAATGGGATTTCACAATTGCTTTTAAAGATTCTTCAGTAGGATCGGGCATACGCAACCGCAAGCAACGCCGCAAAAAAGCTGGCGGAAAGTCCCGTTCGCCGTTGCTGGTCATCACCACAATGGGAAACTCGCAGCACTGAATGCGTCCGTTTTCTACCGTGGCTTTGATGTTGTCTTCTGTCTGTACGTCTACCCGAGGTTCTTTCCGCTGTCGCCGCTGCAGTTCGGGAATGGAAAACTCGCCCTCTTCAAACAAATTCAGCAAATCGTTGGGCAAGTTGAGGTCGCTTTTATCAATTTCATCGATTAACAGGACGCGCGGATAGTGGGAAGGCAAAAAGGCAGTTCCCACAGGACCAAGTTGAATGTAATCTCCCAGGCGACCTTCTTCTTGCAAGTCTTCTACATTTTGGGAACGAAATGATTGGTTTCGCAGGCGTTCCAGCTTTTCGCGGTCTAGCTGTGCGTCTTGCAAGCGGGCAATGGCATCGTAGCGATACTGGGCATCTTTGAGGGTAGAACGCGCTGTGATAGGCCAAACCAAAACTGGACCCAATTGTAGTTCGTAGGCAATAGCATAGGCGAGGGAAGTTTTGCCAGAACCGGGACTTCCAGTTACCAAAAGTGGACGACGCAGGTAAAGTGCCGCATTCACTGCATCCACAATTTCCGAAGCTTCAATGTGAAAGCTACGACCCCGTTCCACAGTACGCTGGTCTTGCTGTAACTGCTGCCAGCGATCGCGATCGGCATTATCGTCAATCTTATCGTGTGGCAAAAATGTCCGCCAAGGCGGCGGTTCGGGGATGGATTGTAAAGGGTTGGGAGAGTCGCCACAGTTTCCCAAAAATCGTTTCCAATCTGACATAACAATGTATTCCCAATAAATTTCTATCGATAAAGTTACGAAGGACCGCGCAACGGTGAGGATTTGGCATCCGGTAGCGTTGGCATGCGTTCCGGACAATCACACAACATGCCCAACTCAAGTATGGGTGTGTTGGGCGCAGCATTACGTTTTTGCATAATCTCGATCGCGAGTTCCCGAAAATCCTGCAAATTTCCAGCAGCCAGAAGGGCGTTCAAAGCTTGAATCGTATAGTGCCAATCAAATTTTGCATAAGTCCAAAAGGCGAATGGAATGCACGATTTAATCAGTTTTTTAAAGATTTTTTGACGTTCTTCTACCTTGTCTGGCAGTCCATTACCAAATTTGATGCCCGGTTTTTGGCGATAATCGAAGTAAATCGTACAATTCGAGCAATCGAATTCATGGAAGTTCCCAACAATTTGGTTCTTTGGAAACCAGTTTTTCCAAATTCTCCAAGCTTCTTCCAATTGATTTTTCAAACTGGGAATTGTAGCTCGGTCTAGCGATCGCACGATAAAAGCTCGATGTTCGCTGAGGTTGCATCGATCTTCCAATTCATCGGTTACCGGCCATTCGTGAATCCGCCGATCCAAGTATTGCCAGGGTAAAAAGATTTCCAGGGTGACAGAACCAATCCCTTGATAATGTCCCAATTTTTCCTCTGCCTCTTTGATAATCTCCGATAAATAGTTGGGAACTTTATCGAATTGACATTTAACTCCTTTATAAGTATCGATTGGAATAATTTGACCGTTGGTTAAATGCAATTCTGGAAAAATCAGAAAGTGACTGGCTTTCGGGGCAATGGCTACGAGCAAATAGCCATACACGGAGTTATTTTCAATACCAAAATCTGGGGAAATATTGTGCTGTTGCGCCACGCGATCGCGCCAACCTCGTATGTTTTCTAAATCTCCATCCCGTTTTTTCCCTTCGCAATTTCGTTGAATCAATTGATACGTGCGATTGGCCAAAGCGATCGCTATTTGGGGATTGTCGTATTTTTCTAATAATTGTTGAATGGTATCGATTTGATTGAGGGGAGGGCAGTCAGGATAAATTTCCTCTAGAGGGCGTTGAAAGCAGTATTGAAAAGCTCCTTTACAGGCTTTGACCAACGGGTCGTCATCTAGAAAACAGCTAAATAACCGTTTCCAATCTTTTGATGGAATTTTGGGTTGGGAACTTTCTTCATCAATAAAGCGATCGCCCTGTAACTCAGCAATAATGGGATTGTTGGCATTTTCTTGACAAAAGATTTCCAAAAGCTCATCCAAACGTCCTTGACGTTCTGCCCACTTTATTACTTGAAAAGCAATTTTCCGGAGATTGTTTTCTGTAGTAATTTCCGCCAGAGATTCCCCAAAATCCTCTTCAACAAATATCTCTAGATCGCCTGGGTCAGGATAAACTTGACATAATGCCTCGCGAAATTGCTTTTTTCTTTGTCCGTCCCATTCCATAAGAACTTACCCAGAATTGCGAATCGTTTTGCCAAGGCAACAGCCAACGCAGCCAGCCGACAAAGCCACAACCAGCTAACTTGCTTTTTTAAGCATACCACAAACAACCTGCCAAATATCGGTTTCTTTTTGAAAATTTTAAATTGGTTGGTCCGTTTGCCTGCCAGAAAAAGACTCAAATCAGAAACCATCGCTGCCATAGAACCTTCCCAGCCAGACAATCTATTCCCCGATTTGACAAAATCAACGCCATTGTTCTAGATTCAGATTTCGGCAGACGATTCCCCACAATCGGGAAATCGAAAAAAGATACAACGCCCAGGTATGTAGGGGTTTTCAGCCTGCATCCTTGCTGGCTATTTGTCTGTGTTTTCGCGATCGCCCCTAGAAAGTCTCAGAAAGCGATCTGTGGGTGGTTC
>NZ_LNDC01000005.1:0-1390 GCF_001870905.1 Geitlerinema sp. PCC 9228 | reverse complement strand
ATTTGTCTGTGTTTTCGCGATCGCCCCTAGAAAGTCTCAGAAAGCGATCTGTGGGTGGTTCAGCCTGCATCCTTGCTGGCTATTGTCTGCGTTTTCGCGATCGCCCCTAGAAAGTCCCAGAAAGCGATCTGTGGGTAGTTCAGCCTGCATCTTTGGTGGCTATTTGTCTGCGTTTTCGCGATCGCCGCTAGAAAGTCCCAGAAAGCGATCGCAAAAATGGTAAAATAGGTTTTCTGCTGCTCGACTGGAACATCCGGAAACTGCCTGCAAGCCAAACTTGGCTGAATTGCCGGGGATTTTCCACAGTAGCAGTCGCACGATAAAGTTAAAACGAAACGAGGACCGATTCTGTTATGTCAGCACTCATTTGCGGTTCATTCGCATATGACAACATCATGGTCTTTCAGGACCGATTCAAGAATCACATTCTGCCCGACCAAGTACATATCTTGAATGTGTCTTTCTTGGTTCCCGAAATGCGACGCCAGTTCGGGGGCTGCGCCGGCAACATCGCTTACAATCTCAAACTACTCGGAGGTTCGCCGTTGCCCATGGCCACCGTTGGCTCCGATTTTGGGGACTACGCTGAGTGGCTGGACAAACACGGCATCCCGCAAAATCATATCAAGAAAATCGACAGTGAGTTCACCGGTCAGGCATTCATCACCACCGACCTGGATGACAACCAAATCACTGCCTTTCACCCCGGTGCCATGCAGCACGCTCACGCAAACAAAGTTGCGGATGCCAACGGCGTTAAAGTAGGCATTGTTGCCCCTGACGGTCGCGATGCCATGCTGCAACACGCCGAGCAATTTGCCGAAGCTGGCATTCCCTTTGTCTTCGACCCCGGTCAGGGCATGCCCATGTTCAACGGCGAAGAACTGGCACATTTTGTGGACCTAGCCACATACGTTACCCTAAACGACTATGAATGGCAATTGTTGCGCGATCGCACCGGTCTCAGCGAAAACCAAGTCGCCGAACGGGTAGAAGCGCTCGTTGTAACCCGTGGCGGTGAGGGTTCCGATATTTACGCCGGCAACGAACACCATCAAATTCCCTCGGTGAAACCAGAAGCAGTCAACGACCCCACTGGCTGCGGCGATGCGTACCGAGCTGGATTGCTATACGGTTTTGAGCAGGACCTAGACTGGCCAACCACAGGGCGGATTGCTTCGCTAATGGGTTCGATCAAGATTTCCCATCACGGCACCCAGAACCACAGCTTTACGCCAGAAGAGTTCAAAGAACAGTTCCAGAAGGCGTTTGGTTATACTTACTAAGATTTTTCGTTAGTCTAGGTGGCGCGGCGCTAACAGTCCCAACCGCAAGGTGGGCAAGTCGCGCCATCAATTGTAGAAATGGAAAAATAGCGAAAAAATTTCGA
>NZ_LNDC01000004.1 GCF_001870905.1 Geitlerinema sp. PCC 9228 | reverse complement strand
ACGGCGGCTAAAGCCGCACGGGTCGCTTTTCATCCCTGCTTTAAAAGGTCAGGGCTTTCAAGCTCCCGATTCACGCCGTAAAAATGCCAGTAAAAATCCAAAAACACCTCCAACAACAATTGAAACCAAAAATGCTGTTTCAAAATCATTAGCGAACCATACTGAAACAAAAAAGACAATTGCTAATATAGCTGCTGAAGAACCTAGAGAAACCCAAGGAAAAATTTGTTGGTTGGAGTTTGGCGAACCTCCAAATCCAGATTGAACGCGCGATTGCTCTCCAAGAGTCAGATAAAGCGGACAATTGTACGCCACTTGTCTGGCTTTGTGATAACCAAAAGAGGATAATCCTACCGAACCAACCGATAATACTAACAATAAAATAGCTTTGTAGTTAGAAGAAAGTTGAAAAGTTAACCGTTCTAGCAAATTCGGTTGGCTAATATACCCCGTGGGAAACTCGACAATCGTGCTTATCCCTTCTCCCTTGCGGAGAGTACGTGTCGTGGAAAATATAGCATATACGGTTTCTCCTTCTTGTTCAAAAGATATTTCGTAACTTTTTCCTTTTTCTCCCCTTTCACCCACAAACGCTTTCAAATTAACTTCATCAGCAGAAATGCCAGCAGGAAGCCGAATTTGAGCTCTCACTTGTTGGATGGGAAATTCCCAATCCTGTCCCGTGACGTTCCAATACAGCCGATTTCGATTGCCTTTTTCTTGAATTTGTCGGTCGGTTCGATATTGAATTTGGTACGTATAAGTTCCTACATCCAGATCCACATCTGGCTTCCAAATTTCAATGCGCTTGCGATCGCTTTTGACTTCCGTACGATAAGTTGTTGGTTCTCCATTCCGCCTGACAGAGATTACTTGAAAGTCGGGATTGGGAAAATAACGATAAATGCCGTGTTCGATGGGACCACCCGGTCTATTTTGAACGGTGATGTTTTCGGTTACTTGCAACCGTCCACCATCTTGAATGGCAATGTTACTATTGTAGTTTTTGATGATTTCTGGAGACGTTGTTGCTTGAGAAATTATCGTTTCGTTTGTCTGTGCGTTGGCAACTCCGAAAAAGAAAGCACAGAACAATCCCAAGGTTAGGTAGGTCAGCCAACGAAACGGATAGCGATGGTTTGGCAAGAATTTTGAGAACATGGTAGCCGAGAACTGAATTTTTGCATGTTGAACCAAGCAAAGCCAGGTGGCACTAGCATATGCTAGGCTTTTGATTTCATGTTAAAATGTTAGCGTAGCGATCGCTTTACAATTTGTCATATTTATATTTCTTTAGAAATTAAGGGCGTATTCGATTGAGTAGGAGCGATTCGCAACTTGCTTTTACTTTTTCAAAATCGCCCATATTGTTGGTGCCTTGGTTGAGCGATCGCACCGATGGCAGCAAAAGCAGTTTCTAGGGAAAAAGGCGATCGCTGCTTGTGCTAGCAGACATGGCAGAAGAAAAGTGCAGCGACGAAGACCAATAAATGCTTTTTATAACTTTTGCTCTTCTAACGATTACCCAAAAAAAGGAACCTCTCCCAAGATTTTTTTGTTCGCTACGATTGCCATGGAATTGGCAATCGTTTCCAGGGCAATTTTGCTGTCAGTGCGCGAAAATAGAAGTAGGTATATGGTATGTGTGCTGGTGGCGTTAGAATGGGTGTTTCTTCGGCTAAATTGGGGCATCCCCTTCCACAAGGTATCGACAGTCAGGTCAGCCGCCTTGTTTAGGAACCGGCAGTTTTGGTTCCCACTGTTTGACAGTATCCTGGTCATCGTACGGAATTTTTACAAAAAAAATTAGGAAATGTTTATTGGTTTATGAGCGATCGCAATTGGCAAGAAAACCAGCAAGAACTCGATAGCGTTCTGGCGAATTTAACCGAGATTCAGGAAGAGTTAAATTACAAACAAGCCAAGGTGGCGTTGCAAGATTTGGTGGCGAAACTTGATTTAACGCCCAAGGAATTGGGTGGTTTGCAATCCTACGTGCGATCGCTGACCAACATGCTCGACAAATTGGAGCATTCCATCGTCCAAATCGCCGCCTTTGGTATGGTGGGGAAAGGCAAATCTTCTCTATTAAATGCCCTGTTGGGGCAGAAAAAATTCGACACCGGTCCTTTACATGGAGTAACCCAAACCACACAAACCGCCAGCTGGAGTGTGGAAGTTGCCAGCGAAGAAACGGGGCATTCCCAGCAGGTGTTGCAGGTGTCGATTCCCGGTTTGGATAACTCCCAAATTCAATTGGTAGATACCCCCGGTTTGGATGAAGTGGATGGGGAAACCAGGGAAAAACTGGCGCGGGAAGTGGCAACCCAGGTGGATTTGATTTTGTTTGTCATTTCCGGCGACATGACCAAAATTGAATATCAAGCCCTTTCCCAGCTACGGGAAGCCGCCAAACCGATTTTGTTGGTGTTCAATCAAATCGACCGCTACCCCGAAACTGACCGGGAGGCGATTTATCAGAAGCTACGCGATGACCGCCTCAAGCAGTTGATTCATCCCGACGAAATTGTTATGGCAGCAGCTGACCCGTTGGTTCCCTATCCAGTGCAGCATAAAGACGGCAGCTTGGGGGTGAAACTCCAACGCGGCGAACCCCAAGTGGAGGCATTGAAGCTAAAAATTTTAGAGGTATTGAACCGGGAAGGGAAATCCCTGGTGGCGTTGAATACCACCATCTACGCTCAAAACATCAACGAAAAGCTGGTACAGCGGAAAATGGAAATCCGCGATCGCGCCGCTGATGGAATCGTTTGGAACGCCGTGATGGTAAAATCAGCTGCCGTAGCCTTTAACCCAGTCACTGTGGTGGATGTCATCGGTGCCGGTATTGTCGATGTCAGTACAATTCTAGCCCTGTCCAAACTGTACGGCATTCCCATGACCCAAATGGGCGCTTTGAATCTTTTGAAAAATATTGTGTGGAGTATGGGTGGCGTTGGTGCCAGCGAACTGTTTGCCCACCTGGGGTTGAGCGGTTTAAAAGGCTTGTTGGGTATCGCGGCTGGTCCTACGGGGGGCGTCTCTTTGCTTCCCTACGTATCGGTGGCTGTGACCCAGGCAAGCGTGGCGGGGGTGGCTACCTATGCCATTGGTCAAATTGCCAAAAATTATCTAGCGGCGGGGGCTTCCTGGGGCGACAGTGGACCCAAAGCCGTAGTGCTGCAAATTTTGGATTCCCTCGACGAAACCAGCATTCTCCACCGGGTGAAAGATGAACTGCGATCGCAAATTTTAAAAACCCCTCGCGATCGCCATTCCCAGCACCAGCAAGACTTCCAGGATGAAGAAGATTGGGAAGATGACCTCGACGATGAGTGGGATATCGAACATTTATAGCCGCAATTTGCCTGCAAAATATCCCACGATACTGTTAACTTCTTCGTAAGAACGATACCATAGGAAGCGATTGGTTTCGCCACGAGTAAGACTGGTGTTTGAAACGTTTGCTACTGACTTCCGTATAATTTTCGAGCGCGACCCGGCAGCCCGGAACTGGTTAGAAGTGGTAACTTGCTATCCAGGGTTGCAAGCGCTTCTGTTTCACCGCTTTGCCCACTGGCTCTATCGCCTCGGCATTCCCTTTTTGCCCCGTTTTATCTCCCACTTTGCCCGGTTCTTAACCGGCATCGAAATTCACCCCGGCGCGCAAATCGGCAAAGGGGTTTTCATCGACCACGGTATGGGCGTGGTTATCGGCGAAACGGCCATTGTGGGCGATTACAGCCTGATTTACCAAGGCGTTACTCTTGGGGGAACCGGTAAAGAAAGCGGCAAGCGCCATCCCACCCTAGGAGAATGCGTTGTTGTTGGAGCTGGTGCCAAAGTTCTGGGCAATATCCAAATCGGCAACGACGTTCGCATTGGTGCCGGTTCGGTGGTTTTGCGGGATGTTCCCTCTGATTGCACGGTGGTGGGCGTTCCCGGTCGGATTGTTTACCGTTCTGGCGTGCGGGTGAGCCCCCTAGAGCACGGACAACTGCCGGATTCCGAAGCCAATGTGATTCGCGCTTTGTTAAACCGCATTGAAGCTTTGGAAGAAAATGTGCAGCAACTGCAACAGCAACGCTGTCCGCAAGAAAGCGAATCCGCCGATAACGCCGCCCATACCGACTGGCAAAAAGCCCCTTCCTGCCAGCTGCAAGATAAGGAAATCCAGCAGTTCTTCAACGGTGCTGGGATTTAGGGGGAATTTTCGATACGTTTGCAAGCCCTGTCGTTTTAGCGCCGGGAGGAAAAACGAACGGCGACTTGAGTTGCCTTCCCCACGCCCACCGAGAGCGAAAAGAGGTGCAGTTTCCGCTCTTTCGGTGTTCTAGCCGAAATCGCCTCCCCGGCACCGGGTCATGTTTTCCTCGCCCATGTTTTTTGGGCTGGTCGAGCGAACGGCACGGCCTGATCCCTGGTAGGGCGGTTTAACCGTTAACGGCAGGACGACCAACAACGAAAACATTTGTAGGTGCCATGACTCTAAAAACGTAGCCCCCAAGGGCGCAGGGCTGGTCAGCTACCTAAAGCTGGAGGCATGAAGCCCCTGTGTTCAGCCGGGGGGGCTGACATCCTGCTGCGATGGTGCTTTTGGCACCGCTCCGAAGGACCATCGCCAAAGTCGATCCACTGTAACCAGCTCGTATCCCCTTTGTAGCAAAGCTCCCACGAGTCGATCTGTAATTTCTGCTACGTCTGTCCCCCCAAAAGTACCATCGTGCAAAACAATGACAGCACCATCTTTGACTTGTTGGAGGACCCGCTGTACCACTACCGCAACGCCAGGCTGCGTCCAATCCATGGGAACGACGCTCCACATTACTGGTCGGTAGTGCCACTGCTGCAGCCAATCCAAGGTATGGGGGGCGAACAAACCGTTGGGCGGGCGCACATCTATTACTTGGTGGGGGTTGATGGCGCAGGCAGCCGCGATCGCGTCTTGGGTTTTTTGTAAACTTTCGTATAGTTCTAGCTTGCTAAGCTTGACAAAATTTATGTGTTGGTATCCATGCAGCCCCAGCCAATGTCCCTGTTGGGAAACCGCGCGGGCAACTGCGGGATACCGCTGCACCTGTATTCCCAACCAAAAGAAACTCGCCACCACGCCATGCCGCCGCAGAACTTCCAGCAATGCCTTTGTATGGCGAGGGTGGGGACCATCATCAAACGTCAAAGCTACCTGCTGCCGACCCGGCTTCCCCGACCACAAACACTGGGGAAATGTTGGTTTCAGAATTCGATACACCCAAGGCAACACCTGGTACATCTTCTTTCCTCCCCTTTTCCCCTACCTTCACGTTGCCTGCTTCTGATGCAAAGGGATCTCAATAATAAACGCCGTTCCTTCACCTGGATGGGAACAACACTGCAGCCTGCCCCGATGTTTTTCCGTGATAATTTGATAGCTGATGGCCAGTCCCATGCCCGTGCCTTTGCCCACGGGTTTGGTGGTGAAAAATGGGTCGAAAATACGTTGTTGAACCTCTTCGGGAATTCCCGGTCCGTTGTCGCGAATGCGAATCCTGACGCGATCGCCCTCTAATAGTTGCGTGGTAATATAAATTTCACCGCGACTTTCCTCACAGGCTTGGGGATTTTCCTGGGAGTATTCATCCAAAGCATCGATGGCATTGCCAAACAGGTTCATAAACACCTGATTCAACTGCCCCGGATAACATTCTACTGGCGGAATTTCCCCGTACTCGCGTACCACGTGAATGCCTGGACGGTCGGATTTGAACTTCAAGCGGTTGTGTAAAATGGTTAAGGTGCTATCGATGCCTTCGTGCAAATCTACTGCCTTGACTTCCGCTTCATCCATCCGGGAAAAAGTACGCAAGGATTTGACAATCTCCCGGATGCGTTTGGCCCCCATTTGCATGGAATCCAGCATTTTGGGCAGGTCTTCCGCCAGAAATTCCACGTCTTTTTCTTCAATGAGTTCTTCCAAATCTTCGGAAGGATCGGTATGCTCTTGTTGGTATTGCTGTACCAACTCCAGCAGGTCAGTGGCGTATTCCGTTAGATGCTCTAGATTCCCGTAAATAAAGTTCACCGGGTTGTTGATTTCGTGGGCAACCCCGGCTACCAACTGACCCAACCCTGACATTTTTTCGCTTTGTACCAGTTGGGTTTGGGTGCGCTGCAACTCTTCCAACGTGGCTTGCAACTCTTCTGCTTTCTGGCGCAGTTGGGCTTCCGACTCTTGCAAAGCCAGCTCTGCTTGCTTGCGATCGCTAATATCCTGTACGATGGCAATAAAATATTTGGGCTCTCCCGATACCTCCCTAACCAACGAAACCGTAGCATTCACCCAAACAGCAAACCCATCTTTGTGCAGGTGCCGTTTTTCCAAAGAAAACGTATCGATTTGCCCGGCAAGCAGCTGCTGCATGTACTCGGTATTGGCAGGTAAATCCTCCGGATGGGTCAAATCCTGGAACCGCATGGAAAGCATATCCGCTTGGGTGTAGCCCACAATATCGCAAAACTTCTGATTCAGGCGCAGGAAATTCCCCGCAACCCCCACATGGGCAATCCCCACCGGTGCTTGCTCGAAGGTGGCGCGAAAACGCTCTTGTTCTTCTTGGAGAGCTTCTTCTGCTTCTTTCACCGCCGTAATATCCCGGGCAACGCCATAAACCATGCCTTCGGTGGTGGCTGGGGTGGCGTTCCAAGCCAACCAACGATATTTGCCATCTTTGCCAATTAGGCGATTGACAAAATCGAAGGTGGGTTCTTGGGTTTCCATCAACCGATAGAACTCTTGAGTGGCCGCTTCCCGGTCGTCGGGATGCAGCAATTCTACAAAGGGCATCTCCAGAAATTCTTCCGGCGTATATCCCAAAATCTTGGTAACGGCGGGGCTGATTTTTTCAAAATATCCATTTTGGTTGACCACTGCCAGAATATCCAAGGAGAAATTAAAAATGCGTTCCAGTTCCCCTTGGGTGCGTTTGAGTTCCTCGTTGGCAGCTTTGAGGGCGGCAGTGCGCTGCTCTACCAAATCCTCCAAATGTTCTTTATATTGCCCCAGTTCTTCTTCGGCTTGCTTGCGGTCGGTGATATCGGTAGAAATGCCCCCCACGGCATAAGGGCTGCCATCTTCAGTGCATAAAGGAAATTTGATAGATAAATAAGTACGCACTTGGTTTTCTTGGGGAATTTTTTCCTCCATTTCCAGAGAAGCCCCAGCGTTGAGCACCTTTTCGTCGTTTTTGCGCACTTCATCAGCAATTGCTTTGGGCAGCAGTTCGTAGTCGGTTTTGCCCAAAATCTCCCACTGGGAGGCGTTTAAAGTTTGTTGATGCGTGAGGTTGCTGAGAATTAATCGCCCTTCTAGGTCTTTGAGATAGATGGGAACGGGGGTGTTGTCGAGGATGGCTCTGAGAATGCGTTCGCTGTCTTGTAAAGCGCGGCGGGTTTCCACTATCGGTAATATCCCGTGCCTCTGGAATCAATTTGATCGTTTCTCCCGCTTCGTTGAGAACTGGTTTAATGGATAGGTCAACCGTAATTTTGCGATCGCTAGCGCCGAGAATTTCCTGTTCGTAGCGGATAAAATTTCCCTGACAGGCTTGCGCGATCGCATTTTTTACCCGCTGGCGGGCGGCTTCAGAAATCTGAAACCAAGGGGTTTCCCACAAAAACGCTCCAATCACGTCTTCTCGCTGGCGGTTAATAAAGCCAAGGCACTATCGTTGGCTTCGAGAACCCTTCCTTGCGCATCCAATAACCCCATTAACTGGAAGGTTTGATTGAACATGGTGCGCAAGTTTTCTTCGCCTCCCTGTGAAATGTCATTAGTGGTATCTCCCCCCAGAGACTCCGAGGCGCGATCGCTTTTTAGCAATATGCCATCCCACCAAATTTCCCCGGCAGTCGTTGCTTCTGGGGTCGCATAAGCTTCCACCCAAATAGAGCTGCCACCAGCACCCACAAAACGACCTTGCCAAGACCATGGTTGTAGGTTCTCAGCCGAAACATCGAGGGTTTGCCAAAAAGTTTCCTGGTCTTCCGGATGCACAAACTGCCAGAGACGTTCTGGGTGGGTTGCTACTTCGGTTGCCGCTTCCCCAAACAACATTTCGCACTTACCTTCTAGCTGGGAAACTTTGGTGTTGCCACCGCTACTGCGGCAAAATTGTACGATCGCGCCGGGAAAACAGGCCGCTAATTTTTGAAGTCGGGAAGAACTTGCTTGAGATTTTCGTTTTTCGGACATCGCAGACGTTGGTAAAAAACGATAAGGGAACTGCTAGATTTGCCAGCCGCCATCCAGTCTTTTTTGTCAATCGAATAAAGCTGCTAACCTCAAAATTTATAATTTGGAAATATTTTTAATCGAACTTATAAATGCTTTCGATGGGCTGGCGGGTCAATCGCACTGTCGAGGTCGCCTTGGTAGACTGGCACCCCACCTCCTATGGATAAGCACATTTCCAGAGCGAACGGTAGGTTGCCCCTTAAGAGGTCGCTTCTCTATGGTGTTAGCGTGTATAAAAACCCTTGTTTACTTTAGCTTAAACTGGCTGTGGGTGTCATGCTAGGTTTTCAGAATCTTAATTCTTTTCGTCATGGCACCCACCCGATCGGGCTAGGGTACCCATCTTTACGGGCAGCTTCCACAAACAACATGCTTCTACAATGTGAACAGGGCAACGGTGGTCTGTTAGTAACTCCTCCTTTGACTGCTGCTTCGTCCAAAACCAAATCCGGAAGCTATCCACGGTGCCAGCAAACCCATGAGCGAACAACCTTCTGTCTTTGAGAAATTTCCCTCCGGGACCCTAGCCAGACTGCAGCGAGCCGACCAAATGTGGCAAGCTCTCAAGGAAAATACCCGTCCTCTGGTAGAATCTGTACAAGAGTCAGCCGCGCCCCTGGGGACCACCGACTGGGATGTGGTGGTTAGTGGGGGAACTTTGGGCGTACCGATAGCCGCTATTTTAGCGCAAAAGCAATGGCGGGTTGCAGTCCTCGAACGGGGCACGGTGCGGGGGCGCGAACAGGAATGGAATATTTCTCGTTCGGAATTGCAAGTTCTCTGCGAGTTGGAACTGCTCTCACCTGAAGAACTCGAAGAAGCGATCGCCACTGAATTTAATCCAGTACGCATCTCCATCCGCGGCGGTGAGGATATTTGGGTGCGCGATATTCTCAATGTTGGCGTGTATCCCGTTACCTTGATCGAAACTTGCAAGCAAAAATTTCTACAAGCAGGCGGGAAACTATTGGAGGAAGAACCATTTGCCGGGGTCACTGTTCATCCCGATGGTGTAGAAGTCAAAACCAAAACCGGAACCACCCTAAAATCGAGGCTTCTGTTGGATAGTATGGGGCATTTTTCGCCCATCGCTTCCCAAGCCCGTCAGGGGAAAAAACCAGATGGCGTTTGTATGGTGGTAGGTGGTTGCGCCCAAGGATTTGAAAAGAATGAATCCGGCGATTTGTTCGCTTCTTTTACTCCGATTCTCAACCAATGCCAGTATTTTTGGGAAGCTTTTCCCGCCAGAGATGGGCGCACTACTTACTTATTTACCTACATGGATGCCGACCCCCGGCGCTTTAGCTTATCTTTCTTTTTAGACGAATACCTGCGCCTGCTGCCGGAATATCAAAATGTGGATTTAGAACAACTGCAATGGCAGCGGTTGCTGTTTGGCTTTTTCCCATCCTACCGCCAAAGTCCCATTCGCTATCCATGGCATCGGATTGCCCCCATCGGCGATAGCAGCAGCACTCAATCTCCCTTAAGTTTTGGTGGGTTTGGTGCTATGGTACGCCATCTGAAACGCCTCAGCGAAGGACTTGACGAAGCGCTACGCTGCGATGCCCTGCGTCACGGGGATTTGGCAGAGTTGCATCCCTACCAACCTAGTCTGTCGGTAACTTGGCTGTTCCAGCAAGCCATGAGCGTGGATCTCGATGGCACCGATATGGACCCCGATGCTATCAATCGCCTGCTACGCTGCGTTTTTGCGGAAATGGACCGGTTGGGCGAAAAGGTGCTCAATCCCTTTTTGCAGGATGTGGTGCAGTTTCAACCCCTTTCGGTGGCTTTGTTACAAACTACCCTCCGCCATCCTCAGGTGGTACGAGAGGTAATTCCCCAACTGGGTATAGAGACTTTGCTCGATTGGAGCCGTCATTATGTGGGATTGGGGGCATACAGCGGCCTGTATTTCCTATTCAAGCAATTTCAAGGCGCGATCGCGGAGCTACCTCCCCAGCAAAAATATTACTTCCACCGTTTGTTGGATGCCTACTGCTATGGCAGCGGGCAGGATTATTATTGTTGACACTCGGAAGTTGGAGCATCGGACTAACCCAATCACTGGACAAAAATTGACATTCGTGTCGATTGCGTTCGGTTCGTCCAGCCTTAGTCTCGTAGCAGACTCCGTTATTTCGGTCATGACACCTTTCGCGGGTGCTTTCCAGCCTGAAGCTCTGTCGTTCGTCGTTAAAC
>NZ_LNDC01000003.1 GCF_001870905.1 Geitlerinema sp. PCC 9228 | reverse complement strand
TTAAAGCCGACATCGGCATCAAAGATGGCAAAATTCATAAAATCGGCAAAGCGGGCAATCCCTACATCCAAGACCATGTCGATATTACCATCGGACCCGGCACGGAAGCGATCGCTGGGGAAGGATTAATCCTCACCGCTGGCGGCATTGATGCCCACATTCATTTTATCTGTCCCCAACAAATAGAAGTCGCGATCGCCTCTGGCATCACCACCATGCTAGGCGGCGGCACTGGACCCGCCACCGGCACCAACGCCACCACCTGCACCCCCGGTCCTTGGCACATCCACAGAATGCTACAAGCTGCCGATGCGTTTCCCGTGAATTTGGGATTTCTCGGCAAAGGCAACAGCAGCCAACCCCAGGGTCTAACCGAACAAGTGGAAGCCGGTGCCCTGGGATTAAAACTGCACGAAGATTGGGGCAGCACCCCCGCCGCCATCGATACTTGTTTGTCAGTAGCCGACCAATACGACGTACAGGTAGCCATTCACACCGACACCCTCAACGAAGCCGGTTTTGTAGAAAATACCATCAATGCTTTTCGCGATCGCACCATCCACACCTACCACACCGAAGGCGCTGGCGGCGGTCACGCACCGGATATCATGAAAGTCTGTTCCCTGGGCAACGTCCTGCCTTCTTCCACCAATCCCACCCGCCCTTACACCGTCAATACCATGGAAGAACACCTGGATATGTTGATGGTGTGCCACCACCTGGACCGCAACATTCCCGAAGACGTGGCTTTTGCCGAATCGCGCATCCGGCGGGAAACCATTGCTGCTGAAGATATTCTCCACGATATGGGGGCGATTAGCATGATGGCTTCCGATGCCCAGGCCATGGGTCGCGTGGGAGAAGTCATTTCCCGCACCTGGCAAACGGCCCACAAAATGAAAGTTCAGTTCGGTGCCAACCCCCAAGAAACTGGAGACAACGACAACCAACGCCTGCGCCGCTATATCGCCAAATATACCATCAATCCCGCGATCGCCCACGGTATAGCCGATTTTGTGGGTTCGGTGGAAGAAGGGAAACTGGCAGACTTGTGCCTGTGGAAACCGGCGTTTTTTGGCGTGAAACCGGACATTGTTCTCAAAGGCGGTGCGATCGCCTACGCGCAAATGGGAGACCCCAACGCCAGCATTCCCACCCCCCAACCCATGCACATGCGTCCCATGTTTGGCAGTTTCGGCCGCGCCCAGGAAGCCAACTGCTTGACATTTATTTCAAAATATGCTAAAGAAAACGATCTTTCCCAGCAAATTGGCCTGCAAAAACCAACCGCCGCCGTCTCGCAAACGCGCACCATTGGCAAACCAGACATGAAACTCAACGATGCGCTGCCCCACATAGAAATCGACCCAGAAACCTACGAAGTACGCGCTAACGGCAATTTACTAACCTGCGAACCAGCCAGCACCTTACCCCTAACGCAACGTTATTTTCTGTTTTAATACCATTAATAGCGATTTCTGGGAACGCCCAAATTCCTTGTAGGGGCGTTTCGCGAAACGCCCCTCCTAAACCGATTACTCCAAAATTTTCTTGCCAGTAACCTGCCCCGACTCATCAAAATCGTAAATTATCGGCACGCCAGTAGCCAGTTCCAACCCCGGTACTTCCTCTGGCGTGAGTTGGTCCAGATCCATCATAATCGCCCGCAGGGAATTGCCGTGGGCCGAAACCAGAACATTATCCCCCATCTTGATGTGGTTCATAATCCGGGTTTGAAAAAAGGGGAGGGTTCGCTTGGTAGTATCTTCCAAACTTTCCCCACCCGGCGGCTTGATGGAAAACGACCGCCGCCATTCGTAAACCACATCTTTGCCGTATTTTTCGGCGGTAGCCGCTTTGTTCAACCCCTGCAAATCCCCGTAGTAGCGTTCGTCTAACGCCACGCTGGGAAAAACGGGCAATTCTTCTTTGGGATTGCCTTCGTATTTATCCCAACCATGCCAGTGGGGGTCGTCGCCTTCGTGTTTGATAACCGGACTTTTGCCTTGGCAGAGAGAATCGCATTCTGTCAGGCAAATCACGGCGGTTTCAATGGCACGCACCAACAAGCTGGTAAAGCAGACGTCTACATAGTAGGATTCTAGTTTTTTCGCTGCTTCCATGGCTTGGGCGCGTCCTACTTTGTTTAAAGGTACGTCTACCCAACCGGTAAATTTATTGGCAGCGTTCCAAGTGCTCTGACCGTGACGAATGAGAATTAACTGAGCCATAAGTTTCCCTGTGGATGTATCTAGCGATAAGGTTTTGCCAGTTTGCCAATACCATCCCCAACATAGATCGTTAGCAATCCGTGTGCGGCCAGCTAGACCTAGTGCTGAAATCCTTGTGGCTTGGGAAATTCAGCTTCTAAATGACCCCGGAGAGCTTCTAAAAATCTTTGGAAAATTTTTGCTCCCCTCTTTACGACTACTTAACTATTTAATAATATAATAAATAAAGGCAGTTGCAAGCCGACATTTCTTGGTGCTGCTGCCAACCCTCAAACATCCTTGCCATAAAATTTCTGCCAACTTTTTTCCAAGTACCCAAGTTTCACCAATTATTTCGTATTCGGGGAGTTTCCCATGAGCTATTACTTTAGCAAAGTTTTGCCAACTTCTTTTGACGAGGCACTGCAAAAAGTCACCGACGCCCTCACTGAAAAAGGCATGGGGGTCATGACCGAAATTGATGTAGACAAGGCTTTCAAAAAGAAACTCGACGTTGACTTTCGTCGGTACAAGATTTTGGGCGCTTGCCACGCACCCACTGCCTACAAAATTTTGCAAGCTGACGACAAAGGGGGCGCGCTATTTCCCTGCAACGTAGTGGTTCAAGAACTCGAACCAGGTCGCGTTGAAGTTTCTGCGGTTAACCCGACAGCAATGTTCCAACCCATCGACCATCCAGACGCCAAGCAAGTAGCTGCCGAAGCCGCGGAAATGGTGCGTTCGGTCATTGACAGCCTGGCATAGGTGCAGCAACCGGTCAATTTTGAGATTGATAATCATTGTTGCACTTTATGGTTGGATGGCTATATAATAGTTAAAGAAGGTAAAAGTTTGTTGCAGTTGCGTAACACTCGCAAAGGAGGGAGATAGGTATGTTTGCCAATGTAGGAATCAGCGATCGCATTGTGCGCCTACTGCTAGCCGGAGGTTTGTTCTACCTCGGATTTGGCGTATACGAAAATTCTGCCCTCGGAATCGGCTTGGATGTTGTTGGTGGCATTTTGGCTCTAACAGCCATCATTGGATTCTGCGGTCTGTATCGTCTGCTGGGGATTAGTACTAACAAAACCAAAGCCAGCTAGCGCCACTCCTTCCATCTTTTCCATCTTTACCATCCATTTCCAATCGCTCTGCAAAATGCTGATGGTTAGCTTACCAACCTAGCTAATTCGCCAAAGCTGTCAGTAAGGTGCGATTGCTATCCAGGAGGTCTATCTATGGCGGAAAATTTTTCTTACCAACCAAGTCAATCGGTTCCTGTTTCTCGACGCCAGTTTCTCAATTTCTTAACTGGTGCCACGGTAGCTGCTACCGCAGGAGCTGCCCTTTATCCCACAGCCAAATACTTCTATCCTCCATCTGAAGGCAGGGCAGATGGCAGGATTATTGCCAAAGACAAACTCGGTAACCCCGTTCCCGCATCGCAAATTACCGAAAAAGGTCCGGGAACGCGAGCGTTGGTTTCTGGTCTTGCGGGGGAACCTACGTACCTCACCGTTAAAGAAGACGGTACCCTCAGCGACATGGCGATTGTTAACAACTGCACGCACTTAGGTTGTACCTTCCCCTGGAACGAAGTTGACGAACAGTTCCAATGTCCCTGCCACGGCTCTCGCTTTGATGCCGAAGGTCGCGTGATTCGAGGACCGGCAGATCGTCCTCTGAAAATTTCCCACGTACGGGTGGATGACGATGAGACGATTTGGTTGATTCCTTGGACGGAAACCGATCCTCGTACTGGCAAAAAACCCTGGTGGGTCTAAACTGTCGCTAGTATTCTCGTTTGATGGTTGTCCGTACCTACTGGAACCACACTACAGAGACCAACGATAGCCATCGGTTGTTGCTGGAAACCGAGCAATAATCGATGGACCACCACCGGTCAAGGGGCAATGGAACGATAGCGACCATATTCTACGTGGGTTAGGAAGTGAGAGCCATGGACACAAGATAATTTCAATATAGCTTGTAGCTAGTTTAGGATTGATAGACATTATGACGACCGCATCTGCGAACGCTTCCTATCGCGAAATTTCTCCCAAAAAGCTGGCAACCATGCACAAGAAACCCCTGGTTTTGGACGTACGTAGCGGTATGGAATACAAAGGCGGACACGTACCGGGGGCGGTGAATTTAAGTTTGCCACGCCTCATGTTGGGGATGATGCCTCTGTTTCGGTGGATGCTTCCCAAATGGTTCCGCGACCTTCCCAAGGACCAACCTATTGCTGTCATGTGCCTCACTTCCCACCGCAGTCCCATTGCTGCCCGGCAATTGGTCAATTCTGGATTTCAGAAGGTCTGGAATGTCTCTGGCGGCATGATGAAATGGCAACAGTTGGGATTGGATGTGGAGAAGTAGTTCCCATTTGCTGTTGGGAATTTTCAAGTGCGCGAGCAACTGGCTTGGCGCACTTTATTTTTTGTCGTAGGATGGTACTTTCAAAACCAATTTGCAACGGATAGGGACCATCTAATACCACTTAATAATATGCAAGAGATAATAGAGGCATTTTTGTAGGGGCGCAACGCGTGAGTAGGGGCGCTTCGCGAAGCGCCCCTACCAAGGCAATTGAGAAATTCCAGACAATCGTTGTTTTTCAGAAATGGTATAAATCGCGATCGCACATGGCGAATTTCAAATTTTCCCCTCACAACTCACTTTGGTGGCAACGCTGGCAACAATTGGGACTCGCTATCCTGCTTGCCAGTTGGTTGCTGTTGGTGGGAGGCTGCCAACCATCAACCACATCACCGCCTGGCGTTACCCAACTAACCCTCTGGCATGGCATCAATCCCCCACCCAATCGAGATGTATTTCAAAAATTCGTCGATCGCTTTAACGAAACTCATGCCAGTATCCAAGTGGAAGCCCTCTACGTGGGGCAACCCGACCAACAGTTACCCAAAATTCTCACAGCGGTAGTCGGCGATGCACCGCCGGATATTCTGTGGTACAATCCCGTTCTGACTGGAAAACTGGTGGATTTGGGCGCAATTCGCCCCATTGACGATTTTTTAGACAACTCTCCCGTCAAATCAGAAATCGACCCGGCGTTGTTTGACTCCATGCAACTGTTCGATCGCACTTGGTCGGTCCCCATGGGAACCAATAATGCGGGGATTTTTTACCGTCGGGATTTGTTTCGCGAAGCCGGGATTGACAAAATTCCCGAAACGTGGGAGGAACTGCGGCAAGTTGCCAGCCAGCTAACCCAAGATACTGATGGGGATGGCGATCGCGATCGCTACGGAATTCTATTACCCTTAGGAAAAGGCGAATGGACGGTCTTTTGCTGGTTGCCGTTTATGTACAGTGCTGGGGGAAGCTTGCTATCCGACAGCCAGCCCAATTTGGTCAACGCAGGAGCCATTGAAGCATTGCAACTGTGGTCGCAACTGCTTGCTGACGGTTCTGCCATCAACTCCCAACCGGAACGCGGCTACGAACAGTCGGATTTCATCAAAGGTCGGGTTGCCATGCAAATTACCGGACCTTGGACCTTAGGCTATTTACCAGAAACGGGTGTAGATTTTGGCGTATTTCCCTTCCCCAGCAAAAACCAACCTGCGGCGGTGGTTGGCGGCGAAAATTTGTTCCTCATGCAGACAAATCCCGAACGGGAACAAGCTGCCTGGAAGTTTTTAGAATATGCCGTAGGTAAAGAATTTCAACAGCAGTGGGCATTGCAAACCGGCTATTTACCCGCCAATCTCCAAGCCCGTCGTAGTGAAGCCTATCAAGAATTTATTGCCCAACAGCCCAGCTTGCAAGTATTTCTCGACCAAATGCAGTGGGCATACGCGCGTCCAATTATACCCGAATACGCCCGCCTCTCGCGCAATTTAGGGCGTGCGATCGAATCTGTTTTGCTGGGAACCTCTCCCCAAGCGGCACTAGAACAGGCACAATCCCGCCTGGAAAGAACCTGGAATCCAACGAAACTCAACTGGGAAGGAGCGACTCAGTAGGGCTTGAACCGGATAGACGCCAGCCAAAAACCCTCATCAATCCTCCTCCCAATTGAGAATTTATGGCATTTAGACCAAATTGCGATCGGTTAGGATCTCATAACCGTCTTTGGTCACCAATACGGTATGCTCGAACTGAGCAGATAGGGCATTGTCTACCGTAACCGCCGTCCATTTATCCGGCAAAATTCGGGTTTGCTTGGAACCGGCATTGAGAATCGGCTCGATTGCGATGGTCATGCCAGCGCGCAGCTTCACATTGGGCATGCTGTGGGTGCGGAAATTAAACACGGAAGGTTCTTCGTGCAGTTTGCGCCCCACTCCGTGACCAGTAAAGTCTTCTACCACCTTAAAGCCATTGGCTTCCACGTGGTCTTGAATGGCACCCGCGATATCGAGTAGGTAATTGCCAGCTTTCACCTGCTTGATACCAGCATACAAAGCTTCTTCGGCTACCTGTGTTAGCTTGGCGGCGTCGTCGCTAATTTCTCCAATGGGAATGGTGACGCAGGAGTCGCCGTGGAAGCCTTCGTAATAGGCACCGGTGTCTACTTTCAACAAATCGCCTTCCCGCAGCACTCTCTTTTTAGAAGGAATGCCGTGAACCACTTCATGGTTGATGGAGGCACAGATGGAAGCGGGAAAACCGTAGTATCCTTTGAAACTGGGGGTGGCACCCATTTCCCGGATGCGTTTTTCGGCGTGGGCATCCAAGTCGCCGGTGGTCATGCCGGGGGCAGCCATTTCCGAGATTTCTTTTAACACGGTGGCGACGATTCTAGCCGCCTGGCGCATAATTTCGATTTCCCGCTGTGATTTAATTTCAACACCGCGCCGTTTTTTCTGAGAGCGAGAGGCTTGTTGGGCAGGTTGTTGGGAAAGCAGATTCGTAAGAATATTCATAAAAAAAAGCGCACAAACCTTTTTGTATACAGCAGTTGGAAGGCCACGTGCCCACATTTGACGTTATTTTTCGTGATGGCACTGTGGGGTTCTTCTTTATCTAGTGTAGACCCATTGTTCCTAGCTTCGCATGGGCAGTTTTGCCAAGACCCCTCGATTTTTACAGCAAATTTTTTGCAAAAACGCTGCTCGTCGATGGTTTGGGCACCAACGCTACCGGTGAAGCTTGGCTGGGCGCGATCGCGTGGCGGCTTTGACTTTCCAACAACCGCCCGATCTCGCTATTATGACCAGTAGGTTAAGAAAGTTTAACATTTTTTTGAATGGTTGGGGATAGAAAACCGTGGGCAACAGAAGCGACCATCTGTAACCTTGGTTACAGCAGCCTTTCCGTTTTCTGCCCCCACAATAAAAACGTCACTTTGCATCGATCGTTGGGTTCTACTGCGTTTCCAAACCTTCTAGGAGGCTTGTTTTATGAATCTTCGCACCATTCGCCAACTTCACCGCCAACTTGCGCCCATTGTATTGCTCCCTTTTTTGGTAACTGCCATTACAGGGATGGGCTACCGTTTGAGCAAAGATTGGTTTGGTTTTTCCCGCGACCAGGTTCATTTCCTGATGGTGATTCACGAAGGAGAATATCTGGGAGATTTTTTCAAACCGATTTATGTTCTGTTGAATGGGTTGGCGTTGCTGTGGATGTTAGGAACGGGAACGGCGATGGCGGTTTCCAGCATTCGCAAAAGCGGTTGGCTGCGTCGCCCCAAGAAAACGGAAGAACCGGCAACGGATTAGTCCCATTTTTGAAAAACAACGCTTGTTTGTAATTTATCAATTGCGCTAGCAGGGGTGTTTTATAAAGCGCCCCTATAACAATATCCCGATTATTTCTTACAGATTTTTAAGGGAATGGTATTAAATTGTGGGATCGAAAGGCAATTTGGCTATCGCTATCGAAGTCTAAAATTTTCGCACTATCTCTACATTTGCGGTCAAAGATAGAACAACGCGCTCAACCATCTCCATAAAACAAGATGGCTGGGATACCTCCTTGAATTTTGGTTTCATGTTGTCAGTAAGCCGGTGGCGCTCGATATAGACAAGATGGTATTGGGTATACGGCTGGTCTTGGGGGCAAACTTTTTTAACCAATTTTTTTGTCCCTTTCGTCATCTATATATGAGAAATACGACCGCCAAAGCAGGGAAAAGAGGCAAGAGAAGGGCGATCGCTGAAATCATTATAAATAGGAAATCCATGGTTCCAATCAAGAGGTATGCCAAATCCGATCTGCAAAGCTCGCAATTCTTTGTAGGGGCAATCTCCCTGTGGTTGTCCTCAGTTCACGTTGCCAAACTGGCGCAGTCTATCTACGTCGGATTCCGGATGGCCAACCCAGACAAGCCAGAGCGAATACCTAAATTGTAGCTCACCAAATGATGCGATCGCCCGGTTTGGTTCTGGTTTGATTTTATATATTTCTAACGTTTTGTCTCATGAAGCGGGAAATTCCACCGCACGATCTCTAATACGTTCCAGGAAAACCTGCGATCGCGCTCCCGAATACTGCCAATCTCCCCCTCAGATTCTTAACAAGTAGCTACCTTCGAGTCAAAACCATGAAAATTTGCGATCGAATTTGTTATTTTTTGTCTATCTGTCAACCGATCCGCAACCGATCCTAAGAAACAGCAGGCAAATGACGAATAAACTCTAAAGGCATACCATCGGCATCGGCGATAAAAGCCACTTCGTAAACGCGATCGCCGATAATTTGTTGGGTGGGAGCGAGCAAAACTTGTAAAGGTCGGATGGTATCGGGATATTCCTGAGAAGCTTGCTGAAACTGTTCTTTCAAAGCTTCCAGCCAACTGGGCAAATCGGTGGCTACCTCAGTCAGGTCAAAAGATAAATGGTAGTATCCCACATAGTGCTCATCACCAAAGGGATCGGTAGCGGGTTTGGGTTCGGGAACTTGCAGCAGTTCGATACGCCCCAAATCTCCTTTCATCCAACAGGCGAGGGTAATGCCAGCAGTGAAGCGTTCCTCAATGGCAAACCCCAACTGTTCGTAAAAAGCGATGGCGCTGTGGATATTGGCCGTACGAATGGAAGCGTGGTGCATAGAAATGGCAGCAAAACTATTCAAACAATCGAAAATAGGGATACTTCACCGGTACCCCCGGCTCTTTTTCCAGTTCAAAATTAATAACCGCCCAGCAGGGTTCTTCCGACTCATGGGGACTAAACTCCACCGGCAAGCCATACAGCCGCGGACGACCGGAACTGGTCTGCGATCGCCAGGGTGTGGTACGTTCCAAATAGCCACTTACCAAATCTTTATAGCGCTGGGCGATAATCACCCGGGTAGCGCGGTAGCCTTGAGTGTAGAGTCTGTCCAGAGCCTCGTGAATTTCAAAACGAATCCCGTCTGGGTGGGTATGCTGTCGGTACCATTGACCGTTCCAACGTTTCCAATGGCGTCCGGACTGCAGGTGAAGCAATTTCCCCGTTTGTGGGTCCGCTTCAAAAGCACCATGTCTGGGACATAGGTACGTATCCGTTAAAGTCAGTGCCGGGATGGTTTGGCGGCAGTGAGGACACTGAATTTCTGGACCAAAAATTGGGTATTGCCAGCTTGGTTCGATCATTCCAGAGTGTCCGAAAATCCTTCGTAATATACCGGTTTGGTTCCGTGCAAGTGCCAGTTTTATGATAGCGACAGACAGAACGGGGAAGCAAAGTTGCCTTCCCCACTGCCCATTTTAAAGCCTTTCTTATGATTGCGGGGAACCATCATGGAAAATCTTAACCAGCCTCAGCTCCTTTTACCCTCCTACTGGGAAGTTCCCGACCTCTCAGCGGCCGCCTTTGTCGCCGCCAATGCCGTGGTTTTGGGAGATGTCACCGTAGCCGCAGGTGCCAGCATTTGGTACAGCAGCGTCGTACGGGCGGATGTATCGCCCATTAAAATTGGTGCCAGTACCAATATCCAGGACGGTGCCATTCTCCACGGCGATCCGGGAGAGCCTACCATTTTAGAAGATTTGGTGACCGTCGGACATCGGGCAATTGTCCACTCGGCGATCGTAGAACGCGGCAGTTTAATTGGCATCGGTGCCACCATTTTAAACGGCGTTCGCATCGGTGCGGGCAGCATCATCGGGGCAGGAGCAGTGGTTACCAAAGACCTGCCCAAACAATCCCTCGCAGTTGGCATTCCGGCCAAAGTGGTGCGGGAAGTTTCCGATGCCGAAGCTCAGGAACTCATCGAACATGCCCAAAAGTATGAAAAACTGGCCCTGGTCCACGCCGACAAAGGCACGGATTTGGGCTTTTGCTAGCGATTCTGAGGAAGTGTAAATTTTTGTAAAACAAATTGTAAAAAACTATCAAAGTCATGCACAATAATGAATAGATTCTGAGAACAATTGTTAAACTTCATAAATCTGGGTTGAAGAGGTGGTACAGCTATGGATTGGCGTCTTTTGATCGTTCTGTTACCGGTACTACTGGCTGGCAGCTGGGCTCTTTACAACATCGGTCAAGCTGCTATCAAGCAGGCACGGGACTTCTTAAACAAAGAAGCTTAATTTCGCCTGCTCTTTTCATATTCTTGTTTTTCTGAACAACCTATTCAATCGGCACAGACTGCTTCTGCCTTCCTTAGAAGCAGTCTTGCTTTTTTAGACATCTCCGGCATTTTGTCTGCTATTCCTTAGGAGTTGGCAGCCTTCAAGCTCCCCTGTTTTTGCAGGGTTTGTTTGAGCGTAGCCAGTTCGTCGCGATGTCCGATGGCTGTTACCGTACTTTGGAGGTCGGTTTCGCCAGCTGTGTGGGGCTGAACTTGAATTTTAACCTGTTCGGTGCGACTAGCCCCGCGCCAGTAAAAGACCCCCGCCAGGGGCGACAGCAGTACCAGAGCGTAGATAAAACTAGCACCTGGTGCGGAAAATAGCAGTGCCAGTACCAAAGCCAGACAGAGCAACCCCACCGCCGCTAAAGTCGATAGAAATATCGCCAAAAACCAACTCGGACGTACCTGACCTTCAAAGGTAATTTGATTTTGCTTGGGATCTGTCGCGATCGCGTAGTAAGCTCGTTGTTGGAAGTACGATTTCAGATCCTCCCACAGGGCCTCTTGGGACTGCTTGCAGGTCAGTTGCATCTGTTGGGTGCGGTCTTTTATAGAAGCCTTGATAAAGAAAAACAGCCCCACTCCCAACAACAGTGTTAGAAAAAAGGTGGATGAAAGTACGGACGTTTGCATGGGAACCCTTCCTACTGCGAAACCATTAGAAACAATTTACATACTTTTACATTAACAATAGCATTTCTCATTACGAGAAAAGACGGGAGCTGGAAAGCTCTGCCTCTTTCCCAGCCAGGATGAAAAGCAACCTGTGTGCCCCCGCCGCCGTCGGTCAACCTAAAATTTATGCTAGGATTTTCCAAATAATGTACCATGTCGAGCCGTGCTCGCCCTTGAGTTCAAAGCCATTGATGAAGCCATCTCGTGCTGAGCCTGTCGAAGCATCGAACAGCTCAATTTGTCCCCAACCAGGCTTGGTGCCATTGGATGCACCACCAAGGCGTTGGCAAACATGAGCAGCGCCAATCTGGCCAAGTGTGGTGCCACAAATTTTCTTGGGTTCAACAACTCAATAGCATGGCTAGACAGGCGGCTGCCGAAGAGCTTGGTCGGCGATTTCACGTTCCTACGAACATTGCAAGCAGAAAATTCCTGACAAAAAGGGATATTCTCAATTTAAAAAGAATGAATACTCGTTCGGTCGAATACAAAACCCGACTATTGGAAGCTTGTTGACCCCAAACATATCCTTTTCAAAGACAAAAAGGGAATTGGACGGCTTAAACTAATCGAAACCTGGGATTTCGCACTCTTTGGGAAAGAAAACATGAAGCGAGTTCCTTTGATTCGTAGGGGGGTCTTTAAACGGTAACCCATGACGCCCCTACTGATGGCTATTACCAGCATGAATCGGGAGCTTGAAAGCCCTGACTTTTTAAAGCAGGGATGAAAAGCGACCCGTGCGGCTTTAGCCGCCGTCA
>NZ_LNDC01000002.1 GCF_001870905.1 Geitlerinema sp. PCC 9228 | reverse complement strand
AATGGGGCTAAAGCCCCACGAGGCGCTTTTCCTCCCCGCGCTAAAGCGACGGGGATTCCAAGCTACCGAAAGTTTTACTTGAACTGTTTAACAACCCTATTTTTGTTTTGTTCATCATGTTGACTCTCAGCTACAAATTTAAATTCAAGCCGACATGCCGCCAGATTCCTGCCATCGAGTCGTGGTTGGAAATCTGTCGGCAAGAAGTTGGCAATGATGGGCTGAGAGAACGCCAAGATTGGGTAAAATCCCGAAAATTGCCTGTCAACGCCTGTCGTCTGGGAGGCAAGTACATCATTCCTGCCAATCCCCCTCGTCCTACCTATGCCAGTTAGTGCAAGGCGTTTAGCTGCGCCAAGAAAGACCATCCCCAGTGGTTTTGAATTGAGGTGTCGCCAGTACGTCTGGACAGGGCGTAAAAATGCTCGTTGAGGGTTCCTGTGAGTCGGGGATGGACTAACTCATAGCGCATCCATCTAGGCACACCCAATGAAGTGAGTATCTCACGAATAGAATTGGTGAGAGTGTCAAAATCAAAGGCTGAAATGATAGGCATGGGGGAGGTAGCTGGCGTTTTTTTTGATTTCTTGGTGCGTATCTATCTTTAAGTGGTTCTCCTGATGTATTTTGGGAAAGTTGCATCCCTACGAGAAATCGTGTCATGGCCAAAATTTTGATTGTTGATGATGCTTGGTTTTCTCGCCGTTTGATTGCGAAAGCGTTGCAGGCAGAGCAAAATGAAATTCTGGAGGCGAAAGATGGCAAAGAAGCGCTGGAATTTGCGATCGCCGAACATCCCGATTGTATGGTTTTGGATTTGCTCATGCCAGAGTTAAACGGTTACGAGGTTCTGGAGAGTCTGAAAACCCTGGGATATAGCATTCCCACTATTGTAATGACTGCCGACGTGCAGGAAACTTCTCGCCAGCGATGTATGGAACTCGGTGCGATCGCAGTTCTCAACAAACCCCCACAACCGCAAGCCTTGCACCAGGCTATCCAACAGTCGCTCAACGCTTCATCCTAAAGAATCTATTTACAAATGAGTTTTCCCATGACCATTGACGAAGCAGAACTCAACGCCTTACAGGAACTTGTCAATTTGGGGGTGGGTTCGGCGGCTGGTACTTTAAATGAAATGCTTGATACGCATATCGATCTACAAGTTCCCTACGTACAGACCTATCCTTTCAGCGAAGCCAAACATCTGTTAGTAGAACGACTCAACAGCCAGATTATTTCTTCAGTACAACTTCATTTCTCCGGTACTTTCACTGGGATGGCACAAATTGTCTTTCCCACCGAAAGTGCCTCTGCTTTAATCTCGGAACTGACGGGGGAAGAAATTGGTAGTTGTGACCTAGATGCAGTTAAAGTGGGAACCTTAAGCGAGGTAGGGAATATCGTCCTCAATGGGGTCATGGGAACCATCGGCAATATTTTGCACGAACCGTTACAATATTCGCTGCCTGCTTATGTGGAGAATACTGTAGACCAGCTGTTAACTTCCCCCGATTTTTCTACCGATACCACCATTATTTTGGTACAAACTCATTTTTCTATCCAGGCGTTGCAGGTGACTGGCGATATTATTTTGATTTTTAAAGTGGGGTCGTTCGCATGCTTCCTGAGGTCGATTTATCAGTATCTAGAACAAATTTCATGAATCGGTATCCACAGTACGAACAACAATTCGGTCTGTTCGATCGAATTCCCAATGGCGTTTGCGTGCTGCGGTGCGACTTTGTGGTTCTGTTTTGGAACCAGTGCTTGGAAAATTGGACGCAAATTCCGCGCTATCGTATTGTTGGTGAAACTATCGATCGATTTTTTCCCCATCTCAAACAGCCAAAATACGCGCGTCGCCTGCAACAGGTATTTGCCGGTGGACCGCCGACGGTTTTTTCTGCTCAAATTCATAAGTATTTAATCCCCGTGCAATTGGCTGGCGATCGCATGCAGGTGCAACATACCACAGTAACGGGAACCCCCGCCTCGGAAGGCAGCGGTACGTTTCATGCGATTATCGCTATCCAAGATGTGACGGATTTGACCTATCAAAGTCAAGCATACCGCCAGATGCGCGACCAGGCACAAGAAGAAGTGCGAGAACGCCAGCGCGCGGAGGCGGCTTTGAAAGCCAGCGAAGAACGTTTTCGTCGGATTTTTGAGGAAGGGCCTTTGGGAATGGCATTGGTTAGTCGCAATTTACAGTTTTTGGAGGTCAATGCCACGTTTTGTAAAATGCTGGGATACAAACCGGCAGAACTGAAAAGCATGACGCTATTGGCTTTAAGCCATTACTCGGATTTGGATGCTTTGCGGCGGAATTGCGAACAGCTATTTGTGGGGAGGAAACAAACTTATAAAGCCGAGCAAAAGTATTTGAAAAAGGATGGAACGATATTGCTAACCACGTTTACGGCAGCTGTTCTCCACGACGTTTGCAGCAGCGAGGATCGAGATGGGGATGAGTATGGTTTAGTTATGTTGGAAGATATTACCGAACGCAAGCAATCGGAAATTGCTTTGCAGAAAGCTCACCAAGAACTGACGCATTGGGCAAAAAGATTGGAAGCGCGCAATCGGGAAATTACCCTTCTCAATGCTGCCAGCGACGTATTGCAATCCTGTGCCGATGTGGAGGCGGCTTACGATGCTATCGAACAGTTTTTGCCGGTGCTGTTTGCCGATACAAATGGGAGCGTCTTTGCGTTGGATGCCAGCGGCAGTTTTGTCGAAAAAGTTGTAGGCTGGGGGGAGCAACAGCAGTCGAAAACGCAATTTCCTAGAGAACAATGCTGGGGATTGCAGCAAAGCCACGCTTACTTAGCCAGCTACCACAATGTGAATCCTTACTGCGCTCATATTCACGCAGACCAGCCACCGGCGGCTACCTTATGCGTACCTTTGATGGCTCAAGGAAAAACTTGGGGATTGCTGTATTTGGCTACCCAACAACCGGAAAAGTTAAACCCAGCCAAGCAACAACTGGCGCGCGCGGCGGCGGAGCAAATTTCCCTGGCGGTGGCGAATTTGAAACTGCGGGATACCCTCAAACAACAAAGCATTCGCGATCCCCTGACGGGATTGTTCAACCGTCGCTATTTGGAGGAATCCCTCAAGGATAAACTCCACGAGGCCAATAAGTCTGCTGCCTACCTTAGTGTCATTATGTTGGATATTGACCATTTTAAAGGTTTTAACGATCGCTTCGGTCACGATGCGGGGGATTTTGTCCTGCAACAGGTGGGATCTCTTTTGCAAGAAGTATTTCGTACTTCCGATGTGGCTTGTCGCTATGGTGGGGAAGAGTTTACTTTAATTTTGCCGGAGGCGAGCAGTTCCGATAGCTACCGCCGCGCCGAAGAACTGCGCCAGTATATGAAGCAGATGCAATTGCGCTATGGCGATCGCTTTTTGGGTCCAATTACAGTTTCTCTAGGCGTTGCGACCTATCCCCTTCACGGAGAAACCTACGACGAACTCCTGCAAAATGCTGATGAAGCGCTCTACCAAGCCAAAAAACAAGGTCGCGATCGCACGGTGACCTACAGCGATAAGAATATTCCCCAATAGGGAAATTCCTAGTGGGGAAAATAGATGGAATGGGGAGAAATTTGCGGCTATCTACCGCTAGCAACCAGTGCTTGGTTGCTGGAGAAAAACGGGATACGGACGGGATTTTTCAGGTTTTTGCATAAAACCAGCTTCCTCCCTTCGGAACTCCAGTGGACGCGATCGAAAATTTGGTATATAATAAATAGTCCGCGTCCACAATGAGAAGTGTCTTCCGGTAGGTAAGCGCTGGCTTCCTGACAGGAACAGGGGTTCCCAAAGCCATTGCCTTGGTCGCAAATTACCCACCGATAGATGTCTTTTCTCACAGAAAAATGGACGATAACGGCTTTGCTAGGATCCAGTTGGTTGCCATGTTTGGCAGCGTTAACGAGAGCCTCTTGCAGTCCCAGCCTGACTTCGTTTTGGCAGACTTTGGGAATATCTGCTAGTAAAATATCGAGGATGGGATATAGGTATAAAGTGGAAGGAAAACTAATGGTTGTTCCTTTGCGTTCTCCTGGCGATCGCGAGATGGTAATCACGGCAAAAGCCCCATATTGCTTGGCTTACGAATCTTTTTCTAGTATTATTCCCCCGACATGGGAGGGGATTTGCACCCCAGGAATCGGTGCCACGAACCATGGCAAAAGCTAGATTTTTAGGTGGGAAAATGGCGGCATTTTTACATTCGATCCGCCCCTCATTAGAACGCGCTCTGGCATTTCATTATAGGAAACCATTTCGTCATTGTTCCTTTATAACCGACGTGACTTTCCCCTTTGTTTAAGCTTTTGGTACGGGAAGAAACTCGGGGATGTCCGTATTAAGATTAGGAGCAGAATGCAGCCAAAATTGAAATTTCGTACCTGGTGAGATGCTAGGGGTTTGGTTAATTTCCGATCACGTTTCTATTGTACTGGATTGCCACATCTATGACAACTGTGCCTGTAAATTTACCCAGCATCTTAGCCCTCGATTTTGATGGAGTTCTCTGCGATGGGCTAGTAGAATATCTAGCAACTGCCTGGCAGGCTTACTGTCAAATTTGGCCGGTTTCGGCAGATAATTTGGGGATCGAGAAAAAAGGAAAAGGGATCGCTCAAAACGAAAATTGTATGGTTTCACCACCGGAATGGTTGCCCCCTGATTTTTATCGCTTGCGCCCGGCGATCGAAACTGGCTGGGAGATGCCGATTTTAATTCGAGCGTTGCTGCAAGGGGTCAAACCAGAACAAATTTGGGCGCGTTGGGGGGAAATTGTCCGAGAAATTGCGGATATTGAAAGAATTTCCCCGCAAATGGTAGAAAATACCCTAGATAAAACCCGCGATCGCCTCCTAGAAACAGATGTATCGCGCTGGCTGGCCATGCATCAATTTTACCCCGGCGCGATCGCCAATTTGCAGCGGTGGCTATCCTCTCCAGCCGGCGAAAAACCAGACACCGTTACCATCATTACCACCAAGGAAAGCCGCTTTGTGCGGCAGTTGCTGGTGCGCGAAGGCATTGACTTTGCGGAAAATCAAATTTTTGGTAAAGATGCCCGCCGTCGCAAGGGGGAGATTTTAAAGAGTCTGTTAAGAGAGCTACCGGCAACCGCCACCATCTGGTTTGTCGAAGATCGTCTCAAAACTTTACAATCGATCGCATCCGATCCCCAACTCGAACGCATAGAATTATTCCTTGCCGATTGGGGATACAACACCGACAGCGATCGCCAAACCGCCCGCGACAGCGAGCGCTTGCACCTGCTTTCCCTAGAAACCTTTTCCCAACCATTTTCCCTGTGGCTGCCAAACGACTATGCTCGATCTAAATAAAGTCGCCTCCCAAATGCAGGGCATTGGCGAACACCTGCAACAGGAATCCCAAGCCGCCCAAAAACGCCTGGAAAGCGCCCTGGATATTCTCCAGCAAGCCATCGACCGGCAGGCGGAACTGGTCGCCAAACAAAAACACTGGCGCGATCGCATGGCTTTCACCGCCGCCCAACCCCTAGAACCCCTCGACAAAATTACCGATATTCCCAAACCTCCCGAATCCCATACCGTCATCGCCACCGACGGTTCCCAAATCTCCCCCAGCCACCACGAAATTGCCTACTGCTACCTCATCAACATCGGTCGGGTGGTCTTGCACTACGGGCAAAGCCGCTATCCCCTCCTCGACAGCCTCCCAGAAGTTTACTACCGCGCCGAAGACCTATACGCTTCCCGGCAGTGGGGCATCCAAACTGAAGAGTGGATGGGCTACCAGCGGGTGGTTTCGGAAATTGAAGCCCTCAGCGAACTTGCCAGTGCCCTCGCCAGCCAACAACCCACCTATGCCCCCATGTTGGCTTTGGTAGACGGTTCCCTGATTTATTGGTTTCTAGATAATCTCCCCAACCCAGCCCGCGATCGCATTTTGGAACCAATTTTAATCGCCTGGCGGCAAATGCAACAAGCCGGGGTTCCCCTGTTGGGCTATATCTCCGCCTCCCGCAACCGTTCCACCCTCAACTTTTTACGCCTGCCCGCCTGCCCCTATATCGCCCCCGATTGTCTCACTCACTGCCTGCCCCAGCAAAACAGCAGTGTCAATCCCAGCCCACCCCCTTGCCAGTTGTTTGACCCCTTGCGGGATACCTCCCTGTGGGGAACTCTTTTAGAACCAGGGCAGCGCAGCCCCCTGTGGCGCAGTTGGGCAAAAGTGCTAGACCGCTACGAACAACCGATTAATTTTTGTTACCTACACGCAGGTACTGAGATTGCCCGTGTCGAAATGCCCGCTTGGGTTGCCCGAGAAGAGACTACGCTCAATCGCTGTTTGGGTTTGGTCTTAGCTCAAGTGCAAAAAGGGTACGGTTATCCCGTGGCCCTGGCAGAAGCCCACAATCAAGCTGTGGTTCGAGGGGGCGATCGCCAGCATTTCTTCGCCATGCTAGAACAAAAAATGATTGAAGCTGGTATGAAAAATGTCGGTACCTCATACAAGGAAACGCGCAAACGAGGCAGTGTGGCTTAGTTTGATGGCGAAATCAAGTAGGTTTGTCTGGCATGCTCCCAAATTTCCTTTGAAACTTATGGCGGAAACTTATGAAAATGGTATTAGAATAGAACCGTTTCTGAAGTTCCAGGGGACTTTCCCTGATTTTCCTTTTGGATTTTTCCAGGATTTTCGAGGAAGTATCTATAATCGCAATATAATAGCTCCTAGTAAAACGTTTAGCATTTTCTATCTTCCCGAAAAAATCTCCCCAGAGAAAGCCCGAAAATAATTGAGAATCTTGTCAACTAGTCACGAAATTACGCCTCTTGACCCATGGGGGTGGAAACTAGTAAAATCCGAAAG
>NZ_LNDC01000001.1 GCF_001870905.1 Geitlerinema sp. PCC 9228 | reverse complement strand
TTGATTTTGACGGCGGCTAAAGCCGCACGGGTCGCTTTTCATCCCTGCTTTAAAAAGTCAGGGCTTTCAAGCTCCTGACTCACAATCGTAAGAAACTAGAAAAATTGCCCCATGGTCCAGCCCAAACCATAGGCGATCGCGTGAGCGAGGGTACCGCATACAATGGCCGGCGTCACCAAACCGTACCAGCGGCGAGACCCAGCCATGGCTGCTGCCGTAGCCGCACCGCCGAGGGTGGCGTTAGAAGCGATCGCCATTTCATTCAACCCAATGCGAAACACCCGGCTAGCCAGCCAAACGCCGGCAAAATGGACCGCCAACACAAAAACCGCCACCACCAACCAAATGGCCTCGCCGTTGGTGACCGCCCAAATATTGGCTTTGGCACCGATGACAGCAAAAAATAGCTGCATGGCCATGGCCCCTAGGGCTTCGGAACCGTTAATGCTACCAAATATGCTGGAAAACAGGGTCACCAGGGGAACCGTTAGCAGCGCAACAATAAAAATGCCACCCTGGGACCATCCCAATGCCGTTGCTATAGCATAACCTGCCGCACAGAAAATAGCCCCCACCGCCAGGGCCAAACTCATATCCAACAGGCTAATGGGTTTTCCCTGGACCAATCCACCGGTAGCTAGCTTGCTAACGCCGCCGCCTCCCAAACCGGGATGAATGCTGGGCAGTTGGTCTTGAAACCAGCGAATTCCCGGTAAAAGAAATAGAAACAAAAAATAAAGGGCAAGGACTAGATGCACAGCTGCACTGCCGGCTTGCCAAAATTCGTCCGTGGTTTCTAGGGGAATTGCTTGGCTGAGGGAGGTTTGGTAAAAAGCATTGCCGGCGTACAGAGTGCCCAAAACAGCTGCTTTTTGCCATCCCCCCTCCCCCAGCAGCAACCCGGCGATCGCGACTCCAACCACCGTCGCGACCGCACCCGCCACCAAGGCGATTAGGGTGGGACCAATGGTTTTGAGGATGCGGCTAATATCGGCGTGAAACAGCAGCAAAGGAATGCCTAAGGGAACCAGATAAGAAACGATCGCTTCGTAGGGGGGAATGGTTTGGTCTGCATACAAGCCGCTGGGAATCACCAATAGGTTGGATAGCAGAAAAGCGATCGCCATGGTGATGCCAGGGGCAGAAATCTTCGTACCAATGGGAGTTTGTTCCGTCAGCAGCCCAAAAGCAGCTACTGACAGCAGGACCGCCCAAAGCAAAAAAGGTTGGTCGGGAGAAATAAGCGCCTCTACCATGAAATCTAGAAATGTCAGCAAAACGAATCGAATCGGGGCAATGGCCCCTATCCAAGGGAGAAGGAAACTAGACAGCAACGGGTTGCGACGCCAGCAAACCAGCAAACAGATCCATACCGTCGGTATTGCCTAACATGCCATCGGCAGCCCGTTCTGGATGCGGCATCATGCCCAATACGTTCCCTTGGGCGTTGCAGATACCGGCGATGTGGTGCAGGGAACCGTTGGGATTGCCGGTTTCCTCTAGCTGACCCGTACTGGTGCAGTAGCGAAAGAGAATTTGTTGGTTGTCTTCTAGCTGCGCCAGGGTATCTTTGTCAGCGTAGTAGCGACCTTCGCCGTGGGCAATGGGCAGTTGCAAAACTTGATGGGGTTGGTATGCTCGGGTCCAGGGGGTTTGGGTCGATTCCACACGAACGGGCACGCGATCGCAGATAAAATGCAAATCCCGATTGCGAATTAACACCCCCGGCAGCAATCCCACTTCCGTTAGAATTTGGAAACCGTTGCAGATACCGAGGAGGTATTTCCCCTGGTGGGCATGGTCGATAATTGCTGAAATAACTGGCGAAAAACGCGCAATGGCACCACAGCGCAAATAATCGCCGTAGCTAAATCCTCCCGGGAGGACGATCGCGTCTAAATCGGCAATGTCGGTTTCTTCGTGCCACACCATGCGGGTGGGTTGTTGCAGCAGACCTTGCGCGACCCACTGCACGTCGCGATCGCAGTTGGAACCGGGAAAAACCACAATGCCAAATTTCATGTGTTTGCCCCCGCCGCCACAGCTTCCACGTCAAAGTCGTAGTTTTCAATCACCGGATTGGCTAGCAAGCGATCGCACATGCTATTAACCATTTCTTCCGCTTGGGTTTGGTTTTCTGCCTGCAAGGTCAGTTCGATATACTTACCCATCCGTACCTGCTCGACTGTATTGTAGCCCATATTTTGCAATCCCGAGGCTACAGCTGTACCAGCAGGGTCCAAAACAGAAGGGCGCAGGGTAACGCGAATTTTCGCTTGATATTGAATCACAGGTTCTACCTTGAACTGTCGTCGGCTCGATCTGCTAGAAAGTCATTTTCATTGTACAGGCAGTAGGGACCATCGCGATCGCCGGTACCAAGGAAGCATGATTGCCAGCAATTACTCACCTGAAGAAAGGGTCAACGTATAGTCAATCTCTTCTCCAAAAACCCCCGGAAATACCCGAATAAAATACGTCCCCGCTTCTAAAGTTCGGCTAATTGAATCCGGTACCGTCGATGCATTCACAGATTCAGCAAGAATTTCCTCCCCTCCATCTAACTGTCCGTTTTCATTCAGGTCTTGAATTAACTGCAAATCCGGATCGCCACCCGAAATTTCATCGATGGTAGCCGTAATATTCGTACTAGCATCCACATCAAAACCAAAAACATCTGCATTATCGTTCGTACCTATGCTTTCTTGAACCACAATGGGTGCATCTGTTGCTGGACCTAAAGTACCTAGAAGTTCTGCATCGCTAATCGTGTTACCAGCATCTCCTCCCGTTTCGCCAACACCAGCAATGTTGAAGTTCAAATCGTAAGGCGTATTGGCATTTTCAAAGCGCCGTACCTGAATAAAATAAGTCCCGGTTTCCAGACTTGTGCTAATGGTTTCTGTTAATGTAGCTACACCAGCAGACTCACCAATAATTTCACCACTTTCCAATGTACCATTTTCGTTGAGATCTTGAATCAAACGCAAATCCGCATCAGCATTGAGATTGGATAGTTCTATGTTAATCTGACTGTCTTTGTTAATACGGAAGCTGTAAAAATCAACCGGATCGGCATCTCCCACAAAGTCGGAAAAGCTCTTTGGTGTTACCAGTAACCCAGTTTCAAAAGCGGTTGATAGATCGTTTCCTGGGTCTGCTGTTGGCGGTTGAGAAACGGACCCAGTCAGATTAATCGTGAGGTTGTAGTTGGTATTGCCACTTCCTTGAGCTACTTGTACGAAATAAGCTCCCGTTTCTAAATTGGCATCTACCCCTTCGCCCACTGCCCCAACATTAAGAGACTCCCGCAAGATTTCTGTTTGCTCGACAGCACCGTTGCCGTTAATATCTTGGATTAAGCGTAAGTCAGCATCTGCTGATAGCTCGGCAAGAGAAACACGCACGTTAGCAGGTTTGGCTAGCTCAAATCGATAGAAATCATTCGGATCGAGATCGCCCACAAATTCGCTAAAATTAATCGTTGTCACCAACTGACCCGCATTGCGAGCAGCAGGCAAACTATTGCCGGCAGTGTCGGGGGTAAAAGTAAGGGGTTCTGTAAACAGCGTTAAGTTATAGTTGCTATTGCCGCGAAACTGAGAAACGTTCATCAAATAAGTTCCCTGGGGCAATTCCCGGGTCAGCAGTTCTTGAGAAATGCCCCCTGCCGTGGAAGACCCCAAAATTTCACCGGTATCTACCGTACCGTTGTTGTTGGCATCTTGAATCAGTTGTAAATCCGCATCGGCGGTTAAATTATCCAAAACCAAACCTACACGGGAAGCCGTAGGTAGAGTAAATTGGTAAAAGTCTTGGGGGTCTTCATCGCCGACGAAATCATTTACCCTTTCAGGAACGCTAACAATCCCCAAGTCTTGGTCTTGGGCAATGGTGGTTCCCAGCAAAGTAGGAACTCGTTGAATTTGGGTGGGGGCAAAGGTGAGGCGATAGTTGGTATCCCCAGAAACGGAAAAAACGCGGACAATGTAGTCTTGACCGCCAGCAATGGTAGCGCTGAGGGTTTCGATATTGTTGGCACCCTGTTGGGAGGTGGCAATAATTTCGTTTTGGTTGGCAAGGCCGTTGTTATTGAAATCAGCAATTAACTGTACATCAGCGTCCCCTGTTAGTCCATCTAATGTGAGGTTAAACTGGTTGTCTTCGAGGTTGAACAGACCAGTGCGCGGAATGCTAAAGCGATAGTAATCGTCGCTATCGAAGGTGCCTACAGATTGATTGAAGGTACGGGGCGCTACCAGCACATCGGCGTCCAAAGCGGTGGGGATGCTGTTGCCCGGGTCTTCTGGAATTTTCGGTGGAGAGGCAATTCTGCCTTCGTTTTGACCGGTAACGATAAAGTGTTGGACGGCTTGCTCGAAGCTAAAATTCGCTTTCTTTAAATCAGGATTGCTCAATAAATAAAAGTTCGGATCCAAGGATTCGGAGGCAACTCTGCCTTGGTTAATGCCTTCTAGCTGATAGTGGTCTAAGGCTTGTCTGGTGGAAAATCCCTGTCTGAGCAGGTCTAAATTATTGCTTAAGTAAAAAACGGGGTCAAAAACCCCAGAGGCAGCACGTCCTTCGTCGATGCCAAAATCACGAAAATGATTGAATAGGACTTCTAAATTGTCGGATAGAGGGGCTAAATCGGGATTTTCTGCCAGGTAATAGTTAGGGTCGTAAACTTTGGAAAATCTACGTCCGTTGGCTACGCCGGCTGTTTGTAAGTGGTCGAACAGTTCCCGGTTGGTGTTGATGCCAGCTTGAATCAGGGTGGGGTTGCTGGCGCGGTACAGTTCCAAATCAACAAAAGGGGAAAATTGGCGACCTTGGTCGATGCCAATGCTGAAAAAGTGGTTGCGCAGTTGTTCGTCGCTTAACCCGGCAAGGTCGGGGTTGGCGGCGCGATAGAAGCTGGGGTTAAATAGTTGAACGGCCATAGCTATTTTTATTTACCTCGCATGATTGAAAGTTTTGCCAGTTGGTTGTTGGAAGGGGCGATCGCTGTACGGGGATGCTACGCTCGTACCAACGATAGTATAAGCCCTGTTGTTTCAGAAGGGTGCGATCGCTTGCTGGTTCCATCAGAATGCCCATTTCCCGGACGCCAATCGAACACCAGATAGCGAAAAACTTAAGTTCGTCATTATTTTTTGCCTTCAAATTCACCGAATAAATGCAACCCCAAAAAAATCTCAAAAAAACGATCCAACGATCTAAAAAACAGAAGGGAAAAACGATGGTTGCCAGGGGAAAATTTGCCACTTCCAGCCAGCCAGATTGCACCCTTGGCGAGCATTGCTTATAATAACACGTACGGCAAATACCAAAATCCCTGCCCACGATTTTTATTTCTCTTGTAATTTTGTATGACCGACCGTTCCCCATTTGCAGCCGAACGTCTCACCTTTACACCTACTGTCGCCGAAGCCGATGCCGTCAATCTCATCTATGCCTTTCCCAACGAGTACAGCGTAGGCATTACCAGTTTGGGATACCAAGTGGTTTGGTCGAGTTTGGCGGTCCGGGAAGATGTGGCGGTTAGCCGTTTGTTTACCGATATTGGGGAATCTTTGCCCAGCCAAACCGAACTGTTGGGATTTTCGCTTTCCTGGGAGTTGGATTACGCCAATATTTTCCAAATGCTAGCATCATTGGGGATTCCCCGACGCAGTTGCGATCGCGAAAACGAACATCCATTGGTTTTTGGTGGGGGTCCAGTTCTCACCGCCAATCCCGAACCGTTTGCGGATTTTTTCGATATCATTTTACTCGGGGATGGAGAAAATTTACTGGATAATTTTATTCAAGCTTATAAAGAAGTTCGGGACTTACCTAGAGAGCAAAAATTACGCCATTTAGCCAAAGTTGCGGGCATTTACGTTCCCAGTTTGTATCGGGTTCGCTACGTACAACCGGATGGGGAAATTGCCGGCATCGAGCCAATAGATAGCGAAATTCCTGCGACGGTTACCAAACAGACCTATCGAGGAAATACCCTATCGGTTTCTTCGGTGGTTACAGAAAAAGCGGCCTGGCCGGAAATTTATATGGTAGAAGTGGTACGTAGCTGTCCGGAAATGTGCCGTTTTTGTCTGGCGAGTTATTTAACCTTACCCTTCCGAACGCCCAGCGTAGAAACTTCTTTAATTCCCGCTATCGAACGGGGGGTTCGGTTTACCAATCGCATTGGTTTGTTGGGAGCATCAGTTACCCAGCATCCGGAATTTAACGAGCTTTTGGAATATTTAAACCAACCCAAATTTGACGATGTTCGCCTCAGCGTGGCCTCGGTTCGTACCAATACAGTTACGGAGAAATTTGCTAAGATTTTAGCCAATCGCGGTACCAAATCCCTGACCATTGCTGTGGAAAGTGGTAGCGATCGGGTGCGAGAAATAATTAACAAAAAACTGGAGAACGATGCTATTGTAGAAGCTGCCATCCACGCCCAAGCTGGCGGTTTGAAAGGGTTGAAACTGTACGGCATGGTCGGTATTCCCGGGGAACAACCGGAAGATATCGACGCCACCATTGCCATGATGAAAGAAGTGAAAAAAGCTGCCCCCGGATTGCGTTTGACGTTGGGATGTAGTACCTTCGTTCCCAAATCCCACACGCCGTTTCAGTGGTTTGGTGTGAACAAACAAGCCGACAAACGGTTGAAATATTTGCAAAAACACTTGCGACCAGCAGGCATTGATTTTCGACCGGAAAGTTATAATTGGTCGGTGATTCAAGCGTTGCTTTCTAGAGGCGATCGCCGTTTATCTTATTTGTTAGAAAATGTACGAGAATATGGAGATTCTCTAGGCAGCTACAAACGTGCCTTTAAGAAATTAAAAGGAACGCTGCCACCGCTAGATTTTTATGTTCGCGAACATTGGAGCAGCGATCGCATTTTACCCTGGGACCATTTAGCCGGTCCGCTACCCAAACAAACCCTTCAAAAACACGCCCAATTGGCGAGTGCAGTCGCGGTGGGTTAATTGGCGTCGTTGCTGGTATTTTGGGGATTGAGAAAGCGTTCTATAGCATTGCCTATAGATTGAATCGACTGACCGATTTGTTTTTTCAACCGCCATTTTTGATATTCCCGTTCGTATTCTTCCCCTTCTAAAGAAAAGGTTTTCCAAGCATTCCAGGTTAGAGAACCGCCCCAAATCAGAGCAATATAAAGCGACCAAGATAATTGATGGGACATTAAAAGATTCAAAGCAATCAAAAAACCATTGGCGATCGCATATTTCACCACATTGCTTTTAAACCTGCTGCGGCGATAGCGATCGAAATCCTGCCGCATTTGCAAATCTTTTTGTTTTTCAATCCAATCCGCTTCTGCCTTTTGCAGGGTTTCCAGGGAAATTCCCAACTCTGCGGCCATTTCCACCAACTCCTGGCGGGAAAATTGACCGCTATCATGTTGCCGCGCGATCGCCAATTGTAGAATTTGCTGTACGTCTTCTTGGTCGTAATACCCAGAAGAAGCAGAATCACTCGAAGGTGTTTGCGAAGTTTTGGGTAAATCTGTAGCCATCGGTACTCCCGGATCTATCTGCCATCCCTACAAAAATATTTTAGTCAAAGATTGCCCCTAAAAAGTTCTCACCAAGGGAACTTTGGCTTTTTTTTAGGACCTGGTTTCCATTGGTTGCCTAGTTTACCAATCCGTTATAGAGGCAAAACCAGAGATTTTGTTTGAACCTTCAGTCTTCTCTCAGAGATATTTCAGTTTCCGGCGTTTTACTAGAAACTAGAAGGATTTCACCCCAAGTCAATCCTTCTCCTACATGCTATCAAGGAGACAACCATCGTCGCTAAATACCATGACCCAACAACCCACCGAAACCAGAACCAGCAACACCAAAGCCAAAAAACTGCTAAAATTTGCAGGTATTGCTGCCGTAGCAGCACTATTGGTCGTCGGTCTTACCAAACTCAACTTGCAAGAATATCTCGTTAGCGCGCTGCAATGGATCGATCGTTTAGGACCTCTGGCTGCTGCCGTATTCATGGGCATTTATATTATAGCCACGGTCTTCTTCTTTCCCGCTTCCGTACTTACCCTGGGAGCAGGCATTTTATTTGGCGTCGCCATGGGGTCGGTCTACGTTTTTATAGCTGCCACCATTGGCGCTACCGCTGCTTTTCTTGTGGGTAGATACGTAGCCCGTGGCTGGGTAGAAAAGCAAATCCAAGGCAACCAGCGGTTTCAATCCATTGACGAAGCCGTTGCCAGAGAAGGGCTAAAAATAGTCTTGCTTACCCGCCTCTCGCCGATTTTCCCCTTTAATTTGCTCAACTACGCCTACGGTTTAACCAAAGTAAGCTTCAAAGATTACGTCATGGGCACGTTGGGCATTTTGCCCGGTACCATTATGTACGTTTATGTAGGTTCCCTAGTGAAAAATTTGGCAACCTTGGGGTCGCAGCAGGTAGATACGCCTTCTACCATTCAGTGGGCAATTCGCATCATTGGCTTTGTGGCGACTGTAGCCGTTACTGTCTACATTACCAAGATTGCCAAACAAGCCCTCAACAGCGAAATTAGCGCTCCGAATCCCAGGGAATCTGTTGATTCGAACAACAGCTAGCAAGGATAGCTCCCGGCTATTGCTTGCCCTATCCGCGATGAAAAATTTCCCACAACCAAAATATGATTGCTTGAGGTGTTCCTAATGTCTGCCGAAACCGAACCGATTACCGTACAGCCTTGGGATAGCTACAACCAGTGTTTGGTTTCCCAAGTTCATCCTCACGATTGGCTTAACCCCGAACCAGAACCGATTTACAACCTGGTTGTCATTGGTGCCGGCACCGCCGGTTTGGTGACTGCCGCTGGTGCTGCCGGTTTGGGGGCGAAAGTTGCCCTGGTGGAAAAACATCTCATGGGGGGTGACTGTCTCAATGTCGGCTGCGTACCTTCCAAATGCGTGATTCGTTCCGCCCGTACGGTCGCAGAAATTTACAATGCCCACAAATATGGGGTTGCTGCCGGCGCACCGGAAGTGGATTTTGCCGCTGTTATGGAACGGATGCGGAAATTGCGTGCTGACATCAGCAACAACGATTCGGCATCCCGCTTTCGAGATTTGGGCGTTGATGTGTTTTTGGGGGAAGGTCGTTTCGTCGATAGCAATACGGTGGAAGTGGGCGACAAGCAGCTTACATTCAAAAAAGCGGTCATTGCCACTGGTGCGAGGGCTGCACAGCCGTCGGTGCCTGGGTTGGCGGAAGCGGGCTACCTCACCAACGAAACCGTATTTTCCCTAACGGAACGCCCCAGACGCCTAGCGGTTATCGGGGGCGGTCCTATCGGTTGCGAGTTGGCACAGGCTTTTCACTATTTGGGATCGCAGGTAATTCTGCTGCACAAAAACGCTAACATTTTGGACCGGGAAGACCCGGATGCGGCCAGCATTTTACAACAAAAGTTTGTTTACGAGGGGATGCAACTGGCTTTGAATGCCAGACTGCAGCAAGTGGAAGTGAAAGATGGACAGAAAATTATCCACTATACGGCTGATGGGAAGCCCACTTCTGTCACGGTTGATGAGATTTTGGTGGGGGCAGGTCGCCAACCCAATATTGAAAGTTTGAATTTGGATGCGGTGGGGGTTCGCTACCATCCCCGGCGCGGGGTGATGGTGAACGATAATCTACGAACTGCGAATCCCAATATTTATGCGGCTGGCGATGTGTGCATGAAGTGGAAGTTTACCCATGCTGCTGATGCTGCCGCGCGGATTGTAATTAAGAATACTTTGTTTTCGCCGTTTGGGTTGGGGCAGCAAAAGCTGAGTTCGCTGACCATGCCCTGGTGTACGTATACCCTGCCGGAGGTGGCTCATGTGGGGTTGTACGAACGGGAGGCTAAGGAGAAAGGAATGGATGTGGATACGTTTTACGTGTCTATGTCGGATGTGGATCGGGCGATCGCTGATGGAGATGAAGAAGGATTTGTGAAAATCCATGTTAGCAAGGGTAGCGATCGCATTGTGGGTGCCACCATTGTTGCTCCCAATGCGGGAGATATGGTGAGCGAACTGACCGTAGCTATGGTGGGGAAAGTGGGACTCAAAACCATTTCCCGTGCTATTCATCCCTATCCCACCCAAGCAGAAGCGATCAAGAAAGCAGCTGATGCTTACAAGCGTACGTTATTGACGCCGAGAGTTTTCAATTTGTTTTCCCAATGGATGAAATGGCAGCGCCGTTGAGGATGGTTCGAGGGTGCCATGTTTGCTTTTAGATCGAAACATCTTCTCCACATTCTTCTACCAAGTAGCACAAAGCCCGAAAACGCAGGCAGATAAGTTCTTCGTACAGGGGGTTTAGTTTGCATAAAGGGGGAATGCGAATCAGGGTTCGTCCGGCGATTTGAATATCTCGCGCAAACGGACACTGAGCGGGAATCATCTGGCAGATCGAGCGGGCAAGTTCGGGGGTATTGATTTCTAAGTTTTCTAGCCATTGGCGGATTGGTTGCAGGGGACGAATCTGGGTGGGGATGGCTAGAAATTTGTTTGAGATGTAGGGTTGGGGGGATTGGTGGGTTTCTCTATTTGCTAGGTACATGGTACAACAGTGGCGTTTCAATTTCTTCTATTCTTTAGCGTATTCATAATTTGGAAGAATGGCAATAGCTTTTCTATATAAACATATTTTATCAAATATTAGGCGGGCTTACGTTTCTGAATTTTCCTGACTTTTTTTTATTTCTACTTGTTGGCGTTGGGTCTGATGGCCAAGTTCTAGCCTTCAATCGCACTTGCGTACGACGATCGTAGTACAGCGACATCCAGAAGCGATTGCTGCGGGGATATTGCCTTTAATCGCCTGTTGCAACATACCTTCGCGACTGGCACCGAGCAAAACCACATCGTAAGCGTTATTATTGGCAATTTTAATTACCGCATCGGCTACAGAAGTACCGGGAACGCTAGCCGCAGCCACCGTAGATGTAGCCGACTTATTTTGAAATGTCTTTAATGCTTTTAAATAGGCAGACGCTTCCTGAGCGGCTAGAGGTCGCTGCCTATCTTCTGGGTTCCACCCTGAGCCCGCCGCCGGATCGAAAATCTGGCAAAGACGAATATAGGGATGGTTGCTAAAGGTGAGCAAAGCCGGTAGCAACTCCAAAGCTGCTTTGGAATTGACACCACCACGCACGGGCACCAACCAGCGATTGAACAGCAGGGGTGTAGTAAAATTGTTCTGCTCACCAGTGGCTAGCGTTTTGAAAGACCCCTTATTCGCAAACAACCCGGAAACCAACACCACATCGCAAGGAGCTTGCTGCAGCAGAATATCCACCGCATTGCCAAATAACCGCCCGGGGGTTACTGTATTGCCCTTCCATCCAATAAGTAGGATATCTATATGACGCTCCTTGATGGTTTCTAAAATTGCGTGGGAAACGCGATTGGCGATGCGGATTTGCGTGTGTACGGAAATTTCCCACTTTTCACCTATGGCAGTGGCTTGGTTGACCAACTGCTTACCTGGTTCTATATCAACCGCTGTTTCCATCGGTGAGTTATGGGAAGGAATGCGAATCACATGCAGACATTCTAATTCGTATTCCCGCTCTCGCGCGATCGCTGCTGCCATGTGCAACAAACCACTGGCTGTCTCGGGATTGGCAAGGGGTACCAAAATGCGACCGCGGCCGGTGGCAGGGGCACGGGTTTGGTAGACTTTGTAAGAAGGTTCTAATTTGCCTTCCAGGGAAACTTCTTGGCTCACATATTCCGACTCGGCACGAATAATATCGCTGCGGGTGATAATGCCCACCAAGCGACGCCCCTCGGTAACTGGTAGGCGGCTGACGCGGTAGCGCGTGAGCAGGTATAGCACTTCCTGCAAAGTATCCGTTGGTGTAACGGTGAGGGGATGGGGGGTCATGATATCACTTACTTTCAGATGTGGGGCGGTATAGCGTTCTGCTAGGTCGCTTTGGGTGAGGATGCCTACCAGTTGGCCGTTTTCCACCACCGGCAATCCCCGATGGCGCGATCGCGAAAAGATTTCTGCCACCCGGTCTAAGGTCATATCGCTGGGGAGAGTTTCCACACGCCGCTGCATGACATCCCGTGCCCGCAGTTGAGTGAGCAAGTTGTTGGTAGCCAGCCGCCGCGATCGCCGCCGGTAGCCTTTTAGTTCTAAAATGCGATCGTAGAGGGATTCTGTGGTCATGCGTTCTGCCACCAAGTAAGCCACCACCGACCCAATCATCAAAGGCAGAACCACATTAAAATCGGTGGTAATTTCAAAAACAATTGTTACCGCAGCAATGGGGGTTTTGGAAACAGCACAGAAAAAAGTGCCCATCCCTGCTAGGGCGTATGTGATGGGTGAAGCGACGCCCAACCACTCCATTTGAAAAACCCCGACCATATAGCCCAAAGCCGCTCCCACAACTAAGGAAGGAGCAAACAATCCCCCCGGCGCTCCAGAACTGGCGACCAAAATGGTAAGCAAAAAGTGGGTAAAAAATGCGATCGCGGCGGTGGAGACGCTGGCTTCGCCGGTGACGATCATTTCTCGCAAACCAGTATTGTTCCAAAATAGCGGCGGTAACATGCTGACGATCGCACCGCAAGCAAATCCCGCGATCGCCATAGCTTGGGGCAAACTCCAATGCAACACTTTATTGGTAAACGTAAGACCGCCCAAAACGCCCCTTTGGAAAAAACTGCCCAATACCCCCGCCAGCAATCCCAAAAATAAGTAAAAAGGAATTTCCACCGCCGAAAAACTGGTACTCGGCTGGGCGGTCATCTCCAAATTCAAATCAATGCCGTCTCCCCCTAACAAACGAGAAACCACAGCCCCCACAAAAGAAGCCAAAATCGCCGGTCCCAAGGTGAGGCTGGATAAGTCCTGTAAAAGTTCTTCTACAACAAATAAAACCCCAGCAATCGGGGCATTAAATCCCGCCGCCAAACCAGCCGCTGCTCCCGCTGCAATTAACTGACGGCGATAATCTGGCGACGTGGGAATCCAACGACTCAGCCAAGCCGCCAGGGCAGCCCCCACTTGGACGGTAGGACCTTGCCTGCCCAAGGGAAATCCCGCCGCCAGGGTCACCGTCGTCGATGCCAGCTTCACCAACGCCACCCGACCGTCGAGGGCAATGGGAATTCCATTCAGTGCTGCTTTGACCTGGGGAACCCCTGTACCGCTGGTTTCTTGGGCAAACTGCTGCACCAACCAACCAGCCAGCCATCCTCCCAAGCCGCCGACCAGGGGTAAAATTAGCCAAGCGCCCCATCCTTCAGAAGCTTGCAGTCGAAAGCTTCCCAGCCAGCCAGTTCCTTGCTTGAGAAATACTGCCGCCAGTCCGGAGATGACGCCAATAATGCAAGCTTCAATCAGCGCTAAACGTTTTGGTTTGATCCATGTAGATGGCACCCAGAACGTGGCGATTCGTTTTCCTAGGTTCTTCGCAAACCCGTTCAGCAGTTTGCGACCGTATTGCTCCAATTGCAAATAACGCCACATATAGCAGGATCTAGTAAAGTAAGGTTAGTTGAAGGTGAGGGCATAGGCGCGTGGGAGATGGGGAGATTTAGGAAATAAATTGATTGTTTGTTTCCCATGCCCCCATGACCCGATGCCCTTGTTCCCTATTCTTGCAACTACGAACAACGTCCGGTAACAGTTAACCCATCTACTACCAGAGAAGGGGTATAAATGGCACCATTCCACTCGGCGTCGTTGCCTAGATACACCAGTTGGTTGAGGGCTTTGTAAATATTGCCTGCCACCATGGTGTCTTTAATCCGACCGATTGCTTCGCCACCGCGGATGCAGTAGCCTAACTCTACATTAATAGAAAAATCCCCGGACAGGCCAATTTCACCGCCCAACATTTGGTCCACAATGATGCCTTCGTTGAGGTCTGCCATCATTTGGGATAAACCCCGCTCGCCCGGTTTTACTAGAAAATTATACAAACCAGGGGTGGGATAGCTGCCCAAACTGGGGCGAAATCCGTTGCCTGTGGGATGCAACCCATCACTGCCCCCGGGGGGATGTTCCCATCCCCAAGCTCTGCTGGTAGCGCGATCGCAGTAGAATAATTTTAAAACCCCATCTTCCACAAAAGTTAGCTTGCTGGTGGGGGTGCCCTCATCGTCAAAAGGACAGCTAAACGGACCGGCCTTGGGGTCTTGGTAGAGGGTAATGGCTGGCGACAGTACGGCATATCCCAAGCGGTCGTACCAAGGCGTGGCTTTTTCCAGGGCACGTTTGCCGTTTAACGCCTCTTGGATCGTTTCCCAGAGCATATCGGCGGCTTTGGAAGTAAACAAAATCGGTACCCGCCCCAAAATCGGTTGCACGTTGGTTTGCGCCCACGACAAACGCTGCAAAACGTTGCGGGTGAGGGCTTTGGGATCGAGGGAGTCGCGCTGGGTTTGCCCGTCTTCCACCGTGAGAAAATCATCGCCGCGGACCCACTCGGCGGCAAAATAGCTGCTGAGAGTCGTGTCGGTTTGGGAGCAATACAAACCTTGGGAATTGGTGAGGGTGGTGGTTTCCGTCTCGCAGGTAAACTCAGCTTGGCACAGCACTTCCGGATAGGCTGGTCGTACTTGCGCGATCGCCTCTTGCCCCCATTCCACTAACTGTTCCAGACCGACACTTTGCCCCACATCCGGATACCTGCCCTCGATGCCTTCATGGAGTTCAATTTCTTCAGGGGGATTGAGCTTGCTAATGGCGATCGCGCGGTCTACCAACGCCTGGGGATCGACCTCTCCATGGGCTACCGCCAATCCCGGGCAACCATCGCGCCACAACCGCAAAGCCGTACCTTCCGACTCGTTGCTTTCCAAATGCTTCAAACGATTGGCTTCAAAAAAGACCGGTCTGGCTTGCGATCGCGACTGGAACACCTCCGCCGCTTGGGCACCAGAACGTTTGGCCAGCGCTATTAACGTATCTGCTAGGTTTTCGGCATTCCCCTTGGCAGAACCCATAAGCCGCGATTCCTTGTCTATCTATTCAACAATCAACTTCCCCCAGCAAAACCAGGGAGTCGCTTCATTTTAAGCCAAATCCAACTCTTGCAGTAACCAAAATCCCGCAAAAGACTCGGAATTGGGGTCTGACTGCACCGCCAAAAAATGCAAGCCCCCTGCTTTTTCTTTCAACTGCTGGAACCCTTGTGCTTCCTGGCGGGTAGTATCATCATTTAGCTGTGCCAAAATCCAAGCTTCGCTAAAACCAGTCGCCAGCACCAACTGCGATGCCCACTCGTGAAATGCGATCGCATCCAACTCCAATCCCGACATCCAAGCCGCCAGGGGCGTGGCACGACGGGAAAAAACAATCAAGCCGGGAACTGGGGTTTTAGGATCGATATCCAGCAGCGATAGCGGAAATCCCTCCCCAAAAGAAATTTCCCATGCGCTCATTTGCTGAAATTCCTGGGCAGGCAAACTGACAAAGCCCCATTTTTCCCCCCGCATGGCATCCGGTAGGGGTTGGGGGGTGGGGGCATTGAAACGTACCCCCGGGGCATTCATCGCCGATTCCTGAAAATTGGGGTCTTGGGGATAGACCTTTTCCATGCGTTCTTGCAACCAGCAGCTGAGGGCTACGGTTCGCTGGCTGGGAACCGCCTGCAAGCCCATATCTTTGCAAGCTTTGCTAATCATGTTGTTCATTTGCCGGCGAAAGAAACGAATTCGCACCGGCGGTGATGGGGCTTGGTCGATAGCTTCTTGCAATGCCGAGGTCAACCAGATAGAGTTGACTTGATTGCTGGGGCAGTATTTGGCAAAGCGAAACAACGAATCCGGGTCCCGTGCGACCTCCATCGGACTTTCGCAGACCAAAAGTTCCCAAATTTTTTTGTTATTTTCGTCCACAATGGGACGCGAGTAAAAGTCGAGTTCCCAAGTAGTGCTCATAAGTCTGGTTTTGTAAATGTGCCTGATTTTTCATGATACATGGGGCGGCTGGGGGAACCAACGTCGAGACATGCGATCGCCACTAGCCACCACTGACCAATATACGTTACTTTAGAAACACAAGTGTTGCATTTGTAAAGGTTTTGGCGAAACAATGACTAAGGTAGTGGTAGGTCTGTCTGGGGGCGTCGATAGTTCCACAACAGCAGCCATTCTCCACAATCGAGGATACGAAGTGGTGGGATTGACCCTGTGGCTGATGAAGGGCAAAGGACAGTGCTGTTCGGAAGGGATGGTCGATGCTGCCTATATTTGCGAGCAGCTGGGCATTCCCCACCACGTGGTGGATACCCGAGAGGTATTTCAAGAAAATATTTTGGATTTTTTGGTACAGGGGTATTCTTCCGGCGTCACGCCCCTGCCTTGTTCCCAGTGCAATAAAAACGTGAAATTTTCCTCCATGCTGGCGTATGCCCGCGACGAACTGGGCATCGATTGCATGGCCACGGGGCACTATGCCCGAATTCACTACGACGAAGTCACCCAACGATACCAACTGCGCCGGGCGGTAGACCCGCAAAAAGACCAGTCGTACTTTCTCTACGACATGCCCCAAGCCATCCTCTCCCGGTGTTTGTTTCCCCTAGGGGACCAACTCAAAAGCCAAACCCGCGAACTGGCGGCGAAGTATCAATTGCACACTGCCAGCAAGCCAGAAAGTCAGGATTTGTGCCTGGCGGACCATTACGGGTCCATGCGCCAATTTTTAGACCAATACATCGACCATCAAGTCGGGGAAATCGTCAATACCGAAGGCAAGGTTTTGGGTACCCACAACGGTATCCATCAGTTTACCATCGGCCAGCGCAAAGGTCTGGGCGTAGCTGCGGGCAAACCCCTGTACGTGGTGGCTTTGGATGCTGACAACAACCGCGTCATTGTCGGCGATCGCGAAAGTGCCCACAAGCGGACTTGTACGGTATCCGGCGTCAACTGGGTTTCCATTGCCCAACCCACAGAACCCATCCGCGCCCAAGTGCAAGTACGCTACCGTACCCAGCCAGCCACAGCAACCATCACGCCACAAGGCGACCGGGTGGCAATTACCTTTGACGAACCGCAATTTAGCATTACCCCCGGACAAGCAGCCGTATGGTACGACGGTGACTTGTTGCTAGGTGGTGGGGTCATCGAACGCCCCCAAAACACCACTCAGGCGGAAACCAACCCTCGCGAAACCGCTCAATTGGCTGGGGAAAAATAAAATGTGCCGAACGTCCCTCTAGAAAGTAGGATAAAAGGTGAGAAAAACCGAAATGGTTTTTGGTCGTTGCAGTTAACAGCAAGAGGAATCACCTTGAACCAGAAAACAGAGGAGATTATTGCTCCCCACGGCGGTCATTTGGTCCAGCGTGTTGCCACGCCTGAAGAAAAACAAGAGTTCCTCGACCAAGCCGAACGTTTGCCTCGGGTACGCCTCAGCGAGCGATCGCTATCCGACCTGGTCACCATCGCCATTGGCGGTTTTAGTCCGTTGGCTGGGTTTATGGACTCCGACGATTACGAGTCTGTCGTTCGCGAAATGCGTTTGGCGAACGGTCTGCCTTGGTCGATTCCCATCACCTTGCCAGTCTCCGAAGAAATTGCCGATACCCTCACCGAAGGCAAATGGGTCCGCCTCGATGACCCCAACGGTCGGTTTGTCGGCGTTCTGGAACTGACACAAAAATATAGCTACAACAAAGCCCACGAGGCCATTAACGTCTACCGCACCGACGATACCAACCACCCCGGGGTCAAAGCCCTCTACGAGCAAGGGTCCATGTATCTCGCCGGACCAGTTTGGTTGCTAGAGCGCGAACCCCATCCCCAATTTCCCGACTATCAAATCGATCCCGCCGAATCCCGGCGTTTGTTCCGAGAACGCGGTTGGAAGACCATTGTCGGTTTCCAAACCCGCAATCCCATTCACCGCGCCCACGAATACATCCAAAAATGCGCCCTGGAAGTGGTCGATGGCTTGTTCCTACATCCGCTGGTGGGGGTCACCAAAAGCGACGACATTCCGGCGGACGTGCGCATGCGCTGTTACGAAATCATGATTGATAAATATTTCCCCAAAGACCGGGTAATTATGGCCATCAACCCGGCTTCCATGCGCTACGCCGGACCGCGAGAAGCTATTTTCCACGCCCTGGTGCGTAAAAACTACGGTTGCACCCATTTCATTGTCGGTCGCGACCACGCCGGCGTTGGAGACTATTACGGCACCTTCGACGCCCAGAAGATTTTCGACGAGTTCGACCCCCAAGAGCTGGGAATTACCCCCATGCGGTTCGAACATGCTTTTTACTGCACCATTACCAAGCAAATGGCTACTGTAAAAACCAGTCCCAGCACTCCCGAACAGCGGATTCACTTTTCGGGGACCAAAGTGCGAGAAATGCTGCGTCGCGGCGAACTACCGCCACCGGAGTTTTCTCGTCCGGAAGTTGCTGCCGAACTGGCGAGCGCTATGCAACAAAAATAGGTCTGAAGATGGGAATATGAGTGCATGGGTGCATAGGTGCATGGGAGCTTGGGAAGGGGGCGCAACAACCCGCAGCTCCCCCCTCTTGCCCATCTTTCCTTTTTCCAATGCTCCCGAAAACGAGCCAGCCACCAATCGCGCTCGCGCGTGCGTACAGACAGATACAGCCAATCATGAAACGACGGGAATTTGTCCAAACAGCCAGTTGGATATTAGCAACGCTGGGACTGGAATCGGCGGGATTGGCACCTTTTGGGCAGCGCTACTACCAAGCCCTCGCCCAGCCCAGTCGGCGCAAGCTAGCCTTGCTGGTGGGAATTAACGCATACGCCGAACATCCCCTCAAAGGGTGCCTGCAAGATTTGCAACTGCAAAAACAATTGCTGGTGCATCGCTTCGGGTTTGCCCCGGAAGATGTGGTGCTGCTTACCGATGGTACGGCTACCAGAGCAACGCTGGAAAGCAAGTTTGAGGAGCATTTGCAAGGGCAAGCCAGCTCAGAAGATTTGGTATTGTTCCACTTTAGCGGGTATGGTCGCCAGTTGCTGGATGCCGATCTCCAAAAAACCACCAAACAGCGATCGCTAGAGGAGACAACGATTTGGCCAGGTCGGGCTTTGGTCCTCGCCGGCGAGAGCCCCCATTTGCCTTTGAACGAGTTGTGGTCGTGGATGCATCGGCTGCCAGCGGAAAAACTGGTGACGGTTTTGGATACGAGCTTTACCTATCCAGGACAGGGGACCCAGGGATTGCTGCGCGTGCGTGCTTTGCCTGCCCGCGAGAACGAAGCCTCTGCCACACGGTCTGCTGGCGGGAAAGGGTCTGCCACCAAGCCCCCCGGACTGGTGTTTTTGGCTGCCGATGCTTCCCAGTTTGCGGTGGAAGCTCACTGGTACGGTTTTTGGGCCGGTTTGTTGAGCTATACCTTGACCCAAAACCTATGGTGTGGTAAAAGTAGCGATTTTTTCCCACGCTTGCTGCAACGCAGTGCTTCCGCCGTACAACAGGTGTGGCAGTACCAAAAACCGCAACTGTGGTTGCCTGGCGATCGCCCAGGGTGGGGCAGCCCCAAATCCTCTCTGACCCTCGATAGTTGGTTTTCTCCCCAAAATCAAGTACCGGAAGGGGTAGACGGCGCGATCTCTGGCATCGATGCCAAAAATGGAACCGCTACCCTATGGTTGGGTGGTTTGCCGGGGTTGGTGTTGGAAAACTACGGCAGTTCTTCTGTCTTTTCAGTGGTTCCCCAAAGGAATGGTTCCCAAACAACCACCACCCAAGTACAAGCCATCGCCCGCGACGGCTTGCAAGCCAAAGTACAACCCTGGCAAAAACCTGCCCCAGAAGGCAAATCTCCCTCCAAATCCCCCGCGATCGAATCCTTACAGGTGGGGCAACTGGCCACCGAATACATCCGCGTCATTCCCCGTTCCGTTAGCTTGACCGTCGCCCTCGATACCGCCCTGCAACGCATCGAGCGGGTAGATGCCACCAGCGCCTTTTCCTACTACACGGAAATTTCAGCTATTGTCGCTGGCGAACAACCTGCTGACTATCTCTTTAGTCGCGTACAGCTAGATCGCCTGGCTGGTCCAACTACGGCTTTGCTTTCACCAGTTCAAGGGAGCTATGCCTTATTCTCCCCAGCCCAAGAACTGATCCCCAACACTGCCGGTCAGGGGGGCGAAGCCATTAAAACTGCCGTACAGCGGTTGCTGCCCCGGTTAAAAACTCTGCTGGCCATGAAACTGCTGCGTTTGACCAACAACGTGAACTCTTCGCGCCTAGGCATTCGCGCCACCCTCACCGCCGGCGACGATTACCGCCAGCAAGTGCTGCTTTCCCAAGAAACCCGACGGGTCACGGAAAACCGAGCGGAACCGGGGGCTTCCAGTGCTGGCAAGGTGGAATCGGGCTTTGTTTCCATGCCGGTAGGAACCGAGGTGCAATTTCAGTTAGAAAATCTTTCCGACCGCCCGGTTCATTTTCTCTTTTTCGGACTCAATACCAATGCCAAAGCGATCGCTTTATGTCCGTTTCCCTTAACTGCTTCTACATCAACAGAAGATTTATCCAACTATGCCATCCAACCAGGAGAAATTAAAACCTTCCCCGTACCCTCTTCTTCTTACGAATGGAAACTACCCGGTCCGCCCGGACTGACGGAAACCTTACTGGTATGCAGCCGCTCGCCCTTTAAACATGCAATTGAATACTTGCAAATTGCCCAACACAGCAGCGTTGCCGGTCGTCCCATTGGACCTTTGGGCAATGCCCTGGAAATCGCCCAAGCCATTTTACAAGACCTCCACGAAGCCAGCCGCCCAGCTGCCCAACAAGTGGGGGTTTCTTCCGATTACTACGCCTTCGATATGGATGCTTGGGCCAGTTTTAGCTTTCCCTATCGGTTGGTAAGTAGTTAACCCGCTCGCCAAGTTGATTCCTATTGACCGGTCCATCTCCGACGCTCGCGTTTCTCCACCGTTTCCCTACCCGCAAAAGCTAATCATCCGAAAGCGGTTCGTACGCCGGACAATACCCATCCGCCGGCACTTTTAACTCAAACAAGGGAGAAGCAGGGTTCCAACAGCGTTGCCTGCGGAAATGGCGGCAGGTACCGCAAGCTTCTTGCTGGTCGGGGATGCCTTGAGTTTGCTCCTGACTCATGAATTCCCGTTGGGAAATGCCGCGCATCACCAACTCCTCTCCCTGCCAGCGTGCTTCCACAAATCCTGTATCCGCCAGTTCCTGCCAGCGGGGATCTTCTTCTAGCGTTCCTGGTAGCGTCACCGCTACTCCTTCTTCCGTAACCGCGATTTCTCCTTGGTAAGTGGTATCGGAAACTGTGCTGCTCTCGTGGAAGGTTTCGCTCACTGGGAGTTCCACCAAATTCCCCGCGTCTGGGGCGTGTAAGTGATAGCGATTGCGCAACTCTGGTAGATTGGTCAAATCCGCCAAATAAGTAGGTGCCCCGTGAACGAAAATCACGTGTTGCGGGCGCAAATTATGAATTAGTTGTGTTGTTCCTGTAACATCGCAATGTTCTGAAAGCAAGTAAGATTCAAATAGGGTATTTGCTGCATGTACGAATGGACCGCTGGGGGTGGGAGTTTCTCCGTATCCCGGTTTTTGCGATCGCAGCACCAACCAAGGTCCGCTTTCCGGGTGGCGGTAGGCTTCCAAATCGAAAGTAGCATCCGCGATCGCCACGCAAGGGGTTTTTCCCAAACTGCCCCGTTGTTCGGCACTCAGCCGGCGGACCCGCGGATACACCCGTTCGTCCCAAAATAAGGGTTGGTGGTAGGCAAAATTCTGTACGGAGGCCGGCAGGTGGGATAAAATATCCAAATATAGATCGCAGCCTATCGCTACGCTCCCTTGCACCCAAATATCCAAAGGCCGCCCGGAAAACAAGTGGTGGCTGCGCAGCAACATCAACAATTCTTGTCCCAAACCCAAAGCCGGCACCGGCAAACACACCGACTGTCCCATGGAAATTGCCTGGGCAATGCGTTCTAGCAGCTGATTTTCTTGGGCGCGGCGATGGCTAAAGCGAGAAGTGCCGTAGCTGCCTTCCACCACCAACACATCTGGCTGCAAGCGCCGCAAATCTTCTAAAGGCAACCCCTGCACCATGCGGGAGTTGGAGAGCAAGAAATCTCCCGTATAAAATAGTGTCAGCGGGCGCGTTTCCGTTTCCATGTATCCCGTATAGGTGAGCAAAAAAGCCGCCGCCCCCGGTAGGTGACCCGCAGGAAACATTTCTACAGTCAAATCCCGGTCCAGCTCGATGGATTGGCGCCAGGGCAAAGTTTCCCAAAATGTAGGCACCTCGTACCACGGGTAATCGGGCCAGTTGAGCGGTAGCAAGCGACTGGTGACTTCGCTGGTGTATACAGGCAGTTGGGGAAACGCTTGATGTAAAGCTAACAAGCCTTGCGCGTGGTCGGCATGGGCGTGGCTGCACAATACCACATCAGCAGGAGGGTGCTTGTCCGTCGTTAACAACGGCGATAGATCCTCGACACCGCAATCCAATAGGATCCGACGGGTGCCCATCTTGACCAAGAGGCAAATCCCTTCTCCATCCTGATGACCGACCCGATAGGGCAAGCATTCTAAATCCATCTACGTTGCTCCCCGGCAAGAAGGCAGCTTAATTATGGGTTAATTTCCGATGCTACCAACCGAACGGTTCTATCGAAAGAATTGTTCAATTATTTAAATGTTCGAGATGAACTTTTTGGATTTCTCTTATAGTCCATCGGGGTGACCGAGTGGAGAAGACAGGAAGATGAGTCTATTTTCTCATTTGCTGGGATTATTTTGCCGACGATCCTATTTTATCTGGGATTTTCTCTTTTCCAACCAACTCAGTGTCGGCGGGTTTTTGTTGCACGAGCGCCATCCTACCCGCATCCCGTCGCCAGGCCGCAACCGTCGGTAGGGATTTAGCCTAGCCGTCGCGATCGGCCAACAGGGCACCACCATTGTTTGGGGAGAATTTCTGAAATTCTGGTGAAATTGTGTTTTTGATTGCGTTTTTTTTCAGGGGGCAACCGTTAAAATTAAGTAACTTTGCAGAAATTTTGCCGACCATATATGCTAGAAACCTTAGACCTAAATTTATCCTTAGACAAAGAATCTTACAAACAAGAACTCATGCCGCTCATGCGCAACCTGCGATCGCTACAGCAGGCTTGCTGGCAGAAAAAACTGCCCGTGGTCATTGTCTTGGAAGGATGGGCGGCCGCTGGCAAAGGGGCATTGCTGCAAAAAATGGTGGGCTATATGGACCCGCGGGGATTTGAAGTGCATCCCGTTTGGCCGCCGACAGCTGACGAACGCCGCTATCCCTTTCTGTGGCGATTTTGGCAGAAACTCCCCGAACGGGGAAAATTCAGCATTTTTTACCACAGCTGGTACACCCACGTTTTGGAAGACCGCTTGTTTGGGAGAATTCCAGAATCGCAGATGGCAACTGCTTTTCAAGAAATCAACGCCTTCGAGCGCCAGTTGGTAGATGACGGCGCTGCGATCGCCAAATTCTGGATTCATTTGAGTAAAAAAGAACTCAAAAAAAGACTCAAAAAATACGCCAAAGATCCCCTCGACGCCTGGCGCGTGCGTCCGGAAGACTGGCAACAATCCAAAAATTACTCACAATATGCCGAATTTGCCGAAGAAATGCTGCAGCAAACCAGCACCGGCGTTGCCCCCTGGACCTTGATAGAAGGAGATAACAAACGGTGGGCGCGCGTTAAAGTCTTAACGCAAATGGCCGCATCCCTAACCGAAGCCTTAGACCGCTTGCACGGACAGCAACCAGCACCGCAAGCAACCCCGCAAACCCAACTGTCTCCCACAGAACCAGATTTTTTAAGTGCGGTAGATCTCAGCCTCAGCCTCTCCCACGACGAATACAAAGCTAAATTGCGGGAGCAGCAAATTCGCCTGCGCAAGTTGCAGCAAGAAATTTACCAAAATAAAGTACCGGTTTTAATTCTCTTTGAAGGTTGGGATGCCGCCGGCAAAGGCGGGGCCATCAAACGCCTCACAGATGTGTTAGACCCCCGCAGTTACAAAGTTCGCGCTTTTGGTCCCCCCACAGAAGACGAAAAGCAACACCACTATCTGTGGCGATTTTGGCGGCGATTACCCCCGGCAGGTCAGCTTGCGATTTTCGATCGCAGTTGGTATGGTCGAGTCTTGGTAGAACGGGTAGAAGGCTTTGCCACCGAAGCTCAATGGCGGCGTGCCTATCGAGAAATTAACGAATTTGAATCGCAACTGGTGAGTGCCGGCTACGTATTGGTAAAATTTTGGCTGCACATCAGCCCCGAAGAACAGCTAAAAAGGTTTTACGAACGTAAAGAAAATCCCTTCAAAAGCTACAAACTCACCACAGAAGATTGGCGCAATCGGGAAAAATGGTCCTTGTACGAAGTAGCGGTGAATCAAACCATCCAGCGCACCAGTACCCCAATTGCGCCCTGGACGATTGTACCGGGAAATGATAAATATTACGCCCGCGTTCGCACCATTGAAGCGGTTTCCACGGCCATGGAAAACCAACTCAAACAAATTTGAAAAAATGGCCAAAGAAATTTTCTTCTGGGACAGCAAACCGATAAGATAGGACTTCTCCCCAGTATCTATTTGTTTGTACCCATATGACCCAAAAGTACCGTATTACCCTATTACCCGGCGATGGCATTGGACCGGAAATTATCAGCGTTGCCGTCGATATTCTCCAAGCCGCCGCCAGCAAATTCGACTTAGAATGGGAATTTCAGGAAGGTCTCATCGGCGGTGCCGCCATTGACGAAACCGGCAAACCCCTTCCCAGCGAAACCCTAGACTTGTGTCGCCACAGCGATGCGGTGATGCTAGCAGCCATTGGCGGTCCGGCGTGGGATGGCTTGCCGGGTCACCGCCGTCCGGAAGCCGGTTTGTTGGGATTGCGGTCGGGATTGGAACTATTTGCCAACTTGCGTCCTGCCACCTTACTTCCCCAGCTGGCAAACGCTTCGCCGTTGAAGCGAGAAATTGTCAGCGGTGTGGATATCATGGTAGTGCGCGAACTCACCGGCGGCGTATACTTCGGCGAACCCAAAGGAATTTTTCAGACCGAAACCGGGGAAAAACGGGGCGTTAATACCATGGCGTATACCGCCAGCGAAATCGATCGCATTGCCAAAGTTGCCTTGGAAATTGCCCAAAAACGGCAAGGTAGACTTTGTTCGGTGGATAAAGCCAACGTCCTCTCCGTTTCCCAACTGTGGCGCGATCGGGTGGAAAAGATAGCCCAAGACTATCCCGACATCACCCTATCCCATCTTTACGTAGACAACGCCGCCATGCAACTGGTACGCGCCCCCAAACAATTTGATACCATTGTCACCGGCAATCTATTTGGGGATATCCTATCCGATATTGCCGCCATGCTTACCGGCAGCATTGGCATGTTGCCCTCCGCCAGTTTGGGAGAGAGCAAGCCCGGCGTTTTTGAACCCGTTCACGGGTCGGCACCGGATATTGCCGGTCAGGACCAAGCCAATCCCCTAGCGCAAGTTCTCAGTGCTGCCATGATGCTACGCTACGGTTTGGACCAACCGCAAGCAGCCAGCCAAATCGAACAAGCAGTTACCCAAGTGCTCGATGCCGGCTACCGTACCGGCGATATCATGTCCGAGGGAATGCAGCAACTGGGATGTAAAGCCATGGGAGAAAAATTGCTAGAAGCTTTGGCCCAACAGTAATTTCCTTTTGTGGACCCAAAAGCCTTTAACTCGCCCATCCAAGCCAAAAAAACAACATGTGGGACCAAATTGCCGCACAAATTTCCGAAGTAACTGGCGTTCCCTTCCAACCCCAGCAAACCCGTTCTGTAGGCGGCGGATGCATCAATCAAGCTTACTATCTCAGCGACGGTCGCAGGGCCTATTTTGTCAAAACCAACCGCGCTTGCGAGTTGGATATGTTTGAAGCGGAAGCGTTGGGCCTCAAAGACATGTGGGATACCCATTCCATTCGCGTTCCCTATCCCCTGTGTACCGGAACCACCAAGAAAACCTCGTATATCGTCATGGAGTGGGTAGAACTCGGCGGCAAAAGCGACAAGCATTCCTGGGAACAAATGGGCTACCAGCTGGCGCAAATGCACCGTTGTCCGGGACCGGGAGAATTTGGTTGGCGGCGAAACAATACCATTGGGTCCACGCTGCAAATCAATACCTGGACCGAAGAATGGGCTAATTTTTGGCGGGAACATCGCATGGCCTATCAGTTCCAGTTGGCTTCGCGGCGAGGGGGGCATTTTCCGCGCCAGCAGGAATTTCTGGAAACCATTCCTCAGTTGCTAGCCGGTCACTACCCGCAACCCTCGTTGGTGCATGGCGATTTGTGGGGCGGCAATGCTACCGTTACAGCAGAGGGAGAACCGATTATTTTCGATCCGGCTGCTTACTATGGCGATCGCGAAGTGGATATTGCCATGACGGAATTGTTCGGTGGGTTTTCCCCCGACTTTTACCGCGCATACAACCAAGCCTGGCCCCTCTCCAACGGCTACGAACGTCGCAAAAAACTCTACAATCTCTACCACATCGTCAACCACTTCAATATTTTTGGGGGTGGGTACGAATACCAAGCCAACCGCATTATTGATGAATTGTTAGATTGTGCGTAGTTCTAGCTGTGTCTCGTTTCTCCCTGGAAAAAACCAATAAATTTCCCCGAGAAAGACTTGACAAATGAGTTGTTTTCTGTCTATGTTGGCTTTCTAGTCTAGCTGCCTTTTGCCGATCCTCCATGTCCACCCTGGTTATTGTAGAATCTCCAACCAAAGCACGTACGATTCGCAACTACCTGCCCAACGAATACCAAGTCGAGGCATCGATGGGCCACGTTCGCGATTTACCCCAGTCTGCCAAAGAAATTCCCAGCCAGTACAAAGGCCAAAAATGGGCGCAGCTGGGGGTGAACGTAGAAGGGAACTTCGAACCCCTGTACGTAATTCCCAAAGACAAAAAGAAAACCGTCAAACAGCTGCAAGAGTCCCTCCAACAAGCGGACGAACTCATCCTCGCCACCGACGAAGACCGCGAGGGGGAAAGCATTAGCTGGCATTTATTGCAAGTGCTGCAACCGGAAGTTCCCACCAAACGGATGGTGTTCCACGAAATTACCCAGGAAGCCATCCGCAATGCCTTGCAAGAATGCCGTCATGTAGACGAAAATTTGGTGCGCGCTCAGGAAACCCGCCGGATTTTGGACCGTTTGGTGGGATATACCGTGTCGCCGTTGCTGTGGAAAAAAATTGCCCCCGGTCTGTCTGCCGGTCGGGTACAATCGGTGGCCGTGCGCCTGGTTGTAGAACGGGAACGCCAGCGGCGTGCGTTTCGTTCCGGCAGTTACTGGGATTTGAAAGCCACGTTGCAAAGTCCCTCGTCGGCAAAAGGCAAATCGGCAACCTTTGAAGCCAAACTGGTGACCCTGGGTGGCAAACGATTGGCAAGCGGTAACGATTTCGATCCCAGAACTGGCGATATTGCCCAGGGACGGGATGTGGTACGCTTGTTGGAAGCGGATGCCGCAGCTTTGCGCGATCGCTTGGCGGATCGACCCTGGGAAGTGACTTCTGTGGAAGAACGCGCCAGCAAACGCCGTCCGTCGCCTCCGTTTACCACCTCTACCCTCCAACAGGAATCTAACCGCAAACTGAACATGGGGGCTAGGGAAACCATGCGGGTGGCGCAAAGCCTGTACGAACAAGGCTACATCACCTACATGCGGACGGATTCGGTGCACTTATCCCAACAAGCGATCGCAGCGGCGCGTCAGTGCGTAGAAAACAAATACGGCAAAAAATACCTCAGTCCCAAACCTAGACAGTACAGTACCAAAAGCAAAAACGCCCAAGAAGCACACGAAGCCATTCGTCCCGCCGGCAGTACCTTCCGGACCCCAGCCGAAACCGGTCTTGCCGGCAAAGAACGCAAACTTTACGACCTAATTTGGAAACGCACCGTCGCCTCTCAAATGGCCGACGCCCAGCAAACCAATATCACTGTAGCTTTGCAAGTAGAAGACGCCGGGTTTCAAGCCACCGGCAAACGCATTGATTTCCCTGGTTTCTTACGCGCCTACGTAGAAGGGTCCGACGACCCAGAAGCTGCCTTGGAAGACCGCGAAGTTATTTTACCACCTTTACAACAAGGCGATCGCCCCGAATGCCAGGAAATCGAAACGGTTTCCCACGAAACCAAACCCCCAGCCCGCTATACCGAAGCCTCCCTAGTCAAAACCTTAGAAAGCGAAGGCATCGGTCGTCCCAGTACCTACGCCAGCATTATCGGTACCATTGTCGATAGGGGGTATATTTACCTGAGCAAAAATACCCTCATTCCCACCTTCACCGCCTTTGCCGTATCCAGCCTGTTGGAAGAATACTTCCCCGATTTGGTGGATACCGGGTTCACCGCGCGCATGGAAGCCACCCTGGACAAAATTTCTACCGGCGATGCGGAATGGTTGCCCTATCTAGACAACTTCTATCGCGGCGAAAAAGGTCTAGCCAAACAAGTAGAACAACAGGAAAGCCGCATCGACCCATCATCGGCACGTACGGTGGAATTAGAAGACCTCGATGCCACCATCCGCATTGGCAAATTTGGTCCCTACGTCGAAGCCGAAGCCAACGGTGACGGACCTGTCAACGCTTCCTTGCCCCGGGATATTCCTCCTGCGGATATTGACAAGGAACAAGTGGAAAAAATCGTCAAGCAGAAAACCGAAGGACCGGAAAAACTCACCACCCATCCAGAAACCGGCGAACCGGTGTATGTGTTGGTTGGTCCCTACGGTCCTTACGTCCAGTTGGGGGATGGGGACGAAAAAACCAAACCCAAGCGGGTTTCCCTCCCCAAAGGCACGGCAACCCAAGACGTGACTCCCGAAATGGCTCTGAAGTGGCTGGCTTTACCCCGAGATTTGGGTACTCATCCCGACCAGGGGGGCAAAATTCAAGCGGGGATTGGACGCTACGGTCCTTACGTGGTTCACCACGGGGAAGAAGGGAAAACCTATGCTTCCCTGAGAGCTGGGGATGATGTGTTAACCGTGGAATTACCCAGAGCGGTGGAACTTATCAATGCAGCCCAACTGCGCAAAAGCAAACGCAAGCAAAGCGGTAAAAATAACCAAAAAAGCAGTCAAAGTAGCAAAACCAGCCAAACGACTAGCAAAAAATCCCAGCAGAAGTGGCGGGAGTTGGGCAAGCATCCCGAAGATGGCAAGCCGGTGAAACTCTTCGACCAAGAAGAGGATGCTTTTTACGTCAAGCACAGCCGTACCAGCGTGGCTTTGCCGGAAGGAGAAACGGCGGATACGATTTCTCTGGAAAAGGCGATCGAGCTAATTGAGGAGAAAAAGGCTGCTAAGGGAAAATCAACTCGCAAATCGACGGCGAAAAAGTCCACCAGCAGCAAGTCGAAGAAATCGACGGCCAGCAAATCCACCAAGGCAAAGTCTGGCTAATTCCATTTCTGGAAAATCTTGCAAGCGACAGTTGGAAGGTTTTGGCAGGGGTGCCATGCGTTTGCACCCCTAGTGGGAAATTAGAGAAAAATGGAGACGGTTATTGTTTTTGAGAAATGGTAGAAGTCCTTTTTGAGGAAATCCGGCAAGATAGAACAACCAAATCCCCCTTCGATCCGGAATCCGATGCGTACAAACCACATTTGAGATTGAGCAGGAGGAGTGGAAACAGGACTGCAGGTGGTGAGGTGAGGCAATTTTTTGGGTCTTCGCAGGGCGGATTTGTATGATACAAAGCATAAAGAATGTTTTTGGTTAGAGCGATCGCTATTCACCGCTTCACCATGCCAATCTTATAAGCTTAACCCAATCGCTAGCAGCAAAACGTTTCGTATTTCCAATCTCTCAGAAAAAGTTTCTCCAGAAAAACCCTCCAAATAATTGAGAATTTTGTCAACTAGCCACGCGATCGTGCCCCCTTGACCCATGGGGATGGAAAATAGTAAAATCAAAACTCATAGTATTGGGTATATAGTGTAAGCAATTTTTCTTCAAGTTGCTTCCATTTCCATAACTGCGTGTATTTTTTTGGGGACGGAAACTTTTGCCACCCCCTCTATGTGGATGTATTTTTGTAAAGGGAAATAGGGGCAGCTTGGCAAAAAACTGGTTTTGTGGTATGTACAAAAATTTCCAACGCTACATTCTTTTTTCTACGATTGTTCGTATCCCCTAAAAATCCCATTTCATCCATTTCAATAAGACTGCAAGAAAAGAAGCAATTCCTTTTCTTGGAAACCTTGCGCCATATGAACAAGCCTTTCGTTGACACGCTCACGAATGCTATTCGTGAGATTCTTGCTTCATTGGGTGTGCCTAGATAGATTGGCTATGCGAACCCATCCCCAGCGAACAGGGACCCTCGACGAGCATTTTTCCGCCCTGTGGTGGAAGTACTGGCGACAGCTCGACTCAAGACCACTTGTGCTGCTGCCACGTCTCGATGGGTTTGATAGCCACAGTGGGAGCAAAAATGAGTCCTTTGAGAAAGCAGCTTTCTCCCCGTATGGACGCCACAATGGGGACAAATTTGACTGGTCTGTTTGGCCTCTACTTTGGCCAAGTATTTACCGCCCTTCAAACAGACCCAAGACAAAATAGACTTGTGCTGAGCTACGCCGAAGCATTTGCTGCCAGACTTGTGTTGGGGGATTTTTAATTGGGGATAGTCTTTCTTGGCTGGTGTTAATGCCTGGCACTGACTGGCAGAGGTATGGCGAGGGGGATTGGCAGGAATGACGTACTCGCCTCCCAGACGACAGGCGTTGACAGGCGATTTTCGGGATTGGATCCCATCTTGGCGTTCTCTCAGCCCATCATTGCCAACTTGCCGACAGATTTCCCACCACGACTCCATCGTTTGAGCCTGGCGGGATGTTGGTTTGAGTTTAAATTCGTAGCTGAGAGTCAACATAATGAACAAAAATAGGTTTA